>JBEPXT010000072.1:0-17821 GCA_041641795.1 Salinigranum sp. | reverse complement strand
AACTGCTGATATCCGTCACGTCCCTGGAAGCGACCGCTCACAACGTACTGACTCATGTCCGCAACGTCGGGTAGCGACCGGGAAGAATCTTCCTACTCGGAGGCGAGAGCGAATCGTTCGGGAGAACCCCTCCCCTGGCGGGTCCGAAGGGCGGGGCCGTCAGTCGATGTAGCCCAGCGCGTCTTCGATGCGGCCGAGTTCCGGGCCGGTGGTGTCCTCACCCACGACGTAGCCCGACTGGTTGGCGACGAGTCCCGACCCGACCAGCGGAGACCCGTAATTGATGGTGCCGATGTCGGCCCGCACGTCGAGGTGGTCCTCGAGGGCGTCGAGTTCCGGTTCCTGGGACTTGGGGTGACAGAGCGCGCCCCGGTTGGTCGCCACCGCGGCGGTCCCGATGGTCCGAACGTCGGCGAGCGACCCGCGTTCGACCGGCACTTCGAGGGCCGCTTCGACGGCGGCGACGGCCCGGTCCGAGAGGTCAGGATGGACGAGCGCCCCGTAATCGTTGGCCAGTACGACGTTGCCCGCGGCGTTGATTCGCCCGGGGAGTTCGGTCACGGACTGGCCGGTCGCGTCGACGATGGCCTCCTTCTCGCGGTCGGTCGCGCGTCCGGTGACGAGCACCCCGTTCTCGTTGCCCGTCGCGAGGGCGCCGACGGTTCCCGACCCGCCGACGGTGGTCCGCACCACCGGCACGTCGAGTTCCTCGCCCAGGTCGGTCAGGAGGTCGTCGTCCACGTCGGGGCGAACGAGCAGACACGCGTCCGTAGCGCGCGCGAAAACGCCGACGTAGGACGAACCTGCGAAGGAGGCGCGAAGCACCGTTACTCGGCGGGTTCGGCTTCGACGATGGGTTCGCCGTCCTCGACGAACCGGGCGGCGCGAACCCGGAGCTTCCGCGGCGGATTCTGCCGGCCGCCGCTCCAGACCGCTTCGTTGACCGACGGGTCGAGGCGGACGTCGTCGGCGTCCACCTTGAAGTGCTTGGCCAGGTGGTCGCGGATGAGTCGCATCGCCCGGTCGGCCCGTTCCTGTTTGGCGACCTTCTTCGCGTCCCGGAGCGGCACCGTTACGACGCGCTCTTCGAAGTCACTGGAACTCATTATTCGTCAGTGTCGCTTCGTCGCCAGTTGCGACGCTTCGGGTTCTGCGTCACTTCCATGTCGGTCTTCAGCATGACCCACGCGGGGACACGGCTGTTCTGACGTTCGAGCTTCGCCAGTCGCTTCTTCTTGGCCTTCGATTTCTTACCCATGGTGCCGCAAGGTACCACTGCGCCGTTTAAATTCTTGTTCCTTCGCCGCGAGCGAGCGACACCGGCGGACGGCGCACAGTTCTCGAATTCGAGAAGTGCCGGGAGCCGTGCAGCACTCTGTACAGCCCGTTCCGCCAGTAGATGGAGTCGAACGTCCGTCCAGAGCCCCTCATATCGACGGAGGGTGCGAACGGAATTCGATATCAATTCTGGTAATTGGGCCGGGCGATTAAAGCCCGTCTTCCGCACTGGTAGAACTATCGCATGGTTCCCCGGTGGAAACTCGCCACGCGCGTGCGAGCGAGCGACGTAGTCGCAATCGCCGCAGTGCCGGCCGTACTGGTCGGCGTCTTCGCCCTCCCGCAGTCCGTCAAGTGGCGACTGGCACTCGCCTACGCGGACCCGACCTGGCTGACCGCCTACACGATGCACTTCGTCCACGTGGCGGAGATGCACCTGCTGACGAACCTCCTCGGGTACCTGCTCATCGTCCCGCTCGCGTACCTGTTCAGCGTGCTGAGCGGGCGGCGACGGCTCTTCTGGACCAGTTTCGTCACGTTCCTGGTGGCGTTTCCGTTCGCGCTGTCGGGTCTCAACGTGTTGCTCACCCGTCCACGCGTCGGCGTCGGGTTCTCGGGCATCAACATGGCGTTTCTCGGGTTGCTGTCGGTGACCTGGACCGCGTTCGTCGGTCGCCGACTGGTGTCTCAGCTGTCGCTGCGTGACGCCCCGCTCCTGTTTTTCGGCGGCGTCGCCAGCATCGGTCTGCTCGCCGCGTCGTACGCGAGAACGGTCGGCATCGTGGGCGGCGTCGCGTTCGTCGCGGGCGTGGGCTACCTCGCTCCGCTGGCGGCCGACCGGGAGGCGCTCGCGGCCGCCCGACGCGCGGTCCACAGGTCGGGGGACTTCGAACTGGCCGTCTGGGGCATCGGCGTCTCCGCGGTGTTCCTCGTCGGCGCGTTCCCGGCGAATCCGCTCCGTGACGGTGCAGTGCTCAACGTCTTCATGCACCTGCTGGGGTACTGCCTGGGGTTCATCGTCCCCTACGCGGCCGCGGGGCTCTTCGAGCGGTACGAACCGTCCGTCCGAGACGGCACGGGGTGGACGACGGGGGGTGCCCTCCGCGCGCCGAGCGACGACTGACCGCACTCGGCGAGTCGGTCGGCGACACGCGGAGGAGGGTGACCCGGCGGCGGCCCGGAAAAGGTAGGGTTTTCCCGTCGCACCGCGACGACCCGAACGATGACGAGGTACCGGACGGCGGCCGTGTTCCTGTTGCTCTCTGCGGTGTGGGGGACCGCGTTCATGGCGACGAAGGTGGGCCTCGCGTACCTCCCGCCGACGCTGTTCGCGGCCATCCGGTTCGACGTCGCTGCGGTCCTGCTGTTCGGCTACGTCGCCGTCTCCGGTCGGGAGTGGCGGCCGAGGACCCGCGCCGACGCCCGGTCCATTCTCACCGGGGGCGGGTTGACTATCGGCCTCCACCACGCGTTCCTGTTCGCCGGACAGCAGTACGTCACGAGCGCCGTCGCCGCGGTGCTCCTGGGGCTGATACCGGTCGTCACGCCGGCGCTGACGCGCCTGACGAGTTCGGGCGACCGCCTGTCCGCCTCGGGGATGCTGGGCGTCGCCCTCGGGTTCGTCGGCGTCGTCGTCATCGCCGACCCCGCCTCCGGCGCGCTCCTCTCGTCGGACCTCCGGGGCGTCGTGCTGGTGCTCGCGTCAGCGCTCGCGTTCGCTGTCGGAGCGGTCCTGACACACGGGACCGACACCTCGATGTCGCTGGTCTCGACCCAGGCGTGGATGATGCTCGCCGGGGCGGTGCTGCTCCACGCGGCGAGTGCGCTCCTGCCCGGCGAGTCGTTCGCGGCGCCCACGTGGACCCCGACTGCGGTCGCGGCGCTGCTGTACCTGGCCGTCGTCGCCGGCGCGGGCGGGTTCCTGCTGTACTTCTACCTGCTCGACCGGGTCGGGCCGGTGGAGGTCGGCCTGATAGAGTACGTCATCCCGCTGTTCGCGGCCGTCGCCGGGTGGGTCGCGCTCGGGGAGACGCTGACGGAGACGACGGTGGCCGGGTTCCTCGTCATCTTCGTCGGGTTCGTCCTCGTCAAGCGCCGGGAGCTGCGGCGAGAGGTGCGTCGCCTTCGAGGGTCGGGGGCGAGGGACCGCGACCCGGCGTCCCTCGACGATTGACGCGGCGCGGTCGGTGTCCCTCGACGATTGACGCGGCGCGGTCGGTGTCCCTCGACGATTGACGCGGCGCGGTCGGTGTCCCTCGACGATTGACGCGGCGCGGTCGGCGTCCCGGGTGCCCCGCTACAGCGAGAACCGCGTCACCGTGTCGTACTCGGGGCCGTCCGGCGTGAGCGTGCTCTCCGTGAGTCGGACCTGTTCGACCCGGAACGACCCGACCGTGGGGTCGCGTTCGCGGACGACTCGCTGGACCAGGTCCTTCCCCCGGGCGTCGTCCATCCGGGCGATGGTCGCGTGGGGCGTGAACTCGTGGGACTCCGTCTCGAAGCCGATTGCCGTCGTCTCGCGCTCGATGGCCTCGAACAGGCGCGTCATCTCGGGACCGCCCGACCGGAAGCCGAGCCAGACGACGCTGATGTAGTCCATGCTCGGGAAGACGCCGAGTCCGCCCGCCGTCGCCTCGAAGGGCGAGACGCCGGCGTCGTCGATGGCCGCCTCGACGGCCTCCTCGACGTCGGGTATCCGGTCCTCGTCGACGTCGCCCAGGAACTTGAGGGTCACGTGGGTCTGCTCCGGGTCGGTCAGTCGTATGCCCTCGGCGTCCGCGAACGCCGACTGCACGTCGCCGACGGCCGGGGCGAGCGACTCCGGGAAGTCGACGCTGACGAAAGCGCGCATGACAGACGCGTCTCGGAGGAGCGGCATAAACGCAAGCACCGGCACGGGCGGGGGTCGTCGCAGCGCGGGAGACGCGCTCGAACGCCGGTCGTCGGCAGGAGGCAGGGACGCTACCGCCCCGAAACTACGTCACGTCGCTGACGTAGGGCTTAACCCCGGCGGGTGCCAATCCCGTCGTATGACCGACGACCGCGACCGGGACCGGCCCCACAGGTTCTCCGAGGGGCAGGGGTTCGACGAGGACTACGAGGAGTTCTCGCTCGACCCGCCGGAGCTCACGGTCGACCCGACGAAGGTAGACCCGGTGGACTCGCGCGTACTGACCGACATCCTGGACCGCCGGAACGTAGACCGGGACGACGTCGACGTCCAGAGCCTCATCGAGGTGGGGCTGGCGTACATGCAGATTCACCGCTTCGAGGAGGCCACCGAGACGTTCGAGCGGGCGGCCCGGTTCGCCGAGGACGACACGCACGACCAGCAGGAGGCCTGGGTGAACAAGGGCGTGGCCCACGCCGAACTCGAAGAGTACGACGAGGCCATCGGCGCCTACCAGGAGGCACTCGCCATCGACGACGACTCGGAGCACGCGGCGACGGCCGAGACGAACCTCGCGTACGCGCTCTGGGAGTTCGGCCGGACCGAGGAGGCGCTCGAACACGCCGAGCGGGCGGTCGAAATCGACCCGCGGTTCCCGCAGGCCTGGTACAACCGCGGCTACTTCCTCTCGGAGCGAGGCCTCCTGGAGGACGCGCTGAACGCCTTCGACAACGCCATCCGCCTCGGCATGCGCAACGCCGACGTGCTCGAAGAGAAGGCGATGGTCCTCGAACAGCTCGGCGAGGACGAGGAGGCAGAGCGCGTCCAGGAGCAGGCCGAGGAACTGCGCCAGCGGGCCGAACAGGAGCTCGTCGAGGAGTACTAGCATGCTCGTTCGCGAACGAGAGACCCCCGAGGGACTGCTGGTTTCCGTCTGCGACGCCGAGTGCCTCGGCGAGACGTTCACGGAGGGGGAGGTGTCCCTGGAAGTGACCGAGGAGTTCTACGGCGGCGACGAGGCGGCCGACGCCGACGCCGAGCAGGTAGTCGACAGCCTCACCCGGGCGGCCGTGGCGAACATCGTCGGCGAGAAAGCGGTCGGCGTGGCCATCGAGGCGGGACTCGTCGACGAGAACCGGGTGCTCCACGTGGACGGCACCCTGCACGCCCAGTTGCTCTGGATGTGACCGCGGGCGACGCGGGACGACGATAGACTAAGGGCTCGCCCCGAGAGCTGTTCTCCGCGACGACGGCGGTTCTTCGGACGACAACGGCGTTTCGGACGACAACAGCTTTCCGGACGACAACGGCGTTTCGGAACGACAGGAGCGCTCCCGGGTGGACCCGAGCGACGGCTGACCGAAGGTGTGTTAGTGCTCCGGATGCTAGACCCGGTCAATGAGAGCTCAGGAGTCGTATCCTATCGACGTCGAGTCCATCCGCGAGGACTTTCCCATCCTCGAGCGGAAGGTCGGCGGCGACCTTGAGACGCCGGGTGAGGGGCCGGACGACACGACGCCGCTGGTCTACCTCGACACCGCCGCGACCAGCCAGACGCCCAAACAGGTCGTCCAGTCCATCGTCGACTACTACTACGGCTACAACTCGAACGTCCACCGCGGGATTCACCACCTCAGCCAGGAGGCCTCGTTCGCCTACGAGAGAGCCCACGACCGCCTCGCCGAGTTCGTCGGGGCGTCGGGGGGCCGCGAGGAGATGGTGTTCACCAAGAACACCACCGAGAGCATGAACCTCGTGGCCTACTCGTGGGGGCTGAACGAGCTCGGTCCGGACGACCGCATCGTGCTCACGGAGATGGAGCACCACGCCTCGCTGGTCACCTGGCAGCAGATCGGCAAGAAGACCGGGGCCGAGGTCCGGTACATCCGCGTGGACGAGGACGGCACCCTCGACATGGAGCACGCGAAGGAACTCATCGACGAGTCGACGGAACTGGTGAGCACGGTCCACGTCTCGAACACGCTCGGGACCGTCAATCCGGTCGACGAACTCGCGAAGATGGCCCACGAAGTCGACGCGTACATCTTCGTCGACGGGGCGCAGTCGGTCCCGAACCGCCCCGTCGACGTCGAGGACATCGACGCGGACTTCTTCGCGTTCTCGGGCCACAAGATGTGCGGCCCGACCGGTGTGGGCGCCCTCTACGGGAAGCGACACATCCTCGAAGAGATGGAGCCGTACCTCTTCGGCGGCGAGATGATTCGCCGGGTCACCTACGAGGACTCCACCTGGGAGGACCTCCCCTGGAAGTTCGAGGCCGGGACGCCGCCGATAGCGCAGGGAATCGCGATGGCGCGGGCCGCCGACTACCTGGACGACATCGGACTGGACGACATCCAGAAACACGAGGAGCTGCTCGCCGAGTACGCCTACGACCGCCTCACCGAACACGACGACGTCGAGATATACGGCCCGCCGGGCGACCAGCGAGGCGGACTGGTGGCGTTCAACCTCGACGGCGTCCACGCCCACGACCTCTCGAGCATCCTGAACGACTACGGCGTCGCCGTCCGGGCGGGCGACCACTGTACGCAACCGCTCCACGACAAACTCGGCGTCGCCGCCTCGGCCCGGGCGTCGTTCTACATCTACAACACCGTCGAGGAGATAGACGCGCTCGTCGACGCCGTCGACGAGGCCCGGACGCTGTTCGCCTGAGCCGTCTCTCGTTCGCCCGAACCGTTTGCCCCTCGTTCCTGTGGGTACCCGGGTCCTCGGCCGACCGGTAATCGTCTCCCCGACCGGTAAACCTCTCGCCGGCCTGTAATCCCGTCGTCTCTCCACCTGCACCCGACCCGCCGGTCGACCGCTAATCGAGATGCCGGCGGTCAGTTGGCAGTCGGCGGAGCGTCGCTGAACAGCAGGACGTACGCCTCGCCGGACGCCTCGTCGCGGACGTAGTACCCGTCCAGGTGGTCCGGCGAGTCCGTCGCCGTGTAGGGGAGCGAGGACGCCAGGTCGGTCTCCACGCGGTCGATGTTGCGGAACCGGGTCACCGTACTGCGAACCCACGACCCGGCGTTGTAGGTGTCCCTGGCGCCCTGAATCGCCAGCTCGACCGGTTCGCACCCGGCGAGTCGCTCGTCGGACGTCGGAATGACCTCTGCGTCGGCCGGCACGTCCGTCGCGTGAATCGCCAGCAGGATCCTGTCGCCGGCGGCGTCGCGAGACGCGCCGTACAGCAGTCCGGCGGTCCCGCCGAGGGCGACGCCGACGGGGCCGAACAGTGCCCCCAGAATCATCCCCACGCCGCCGAACTTCGTGGTGTTGGGCGCGATGTCCGGCACCGCCTCCCGCAGTTCGGTGAACAGTTTCGTGGCGGAGAACTGCCCGTCCTGGAGGTCAGAGGCGAACTTGTCCGCGAGTCCCCGCACCGACCGGAGATTCGCCCGAACGTCCGCCTCGAGCGACGTGACCGGTACCGTCTGCTCGCCGATGGACACCGGGAGGCCGCTACTCGAAGTCGACGCCACGTCCGTCTGCCGGGAGGAGTCACTGCGTGTCATGCCGGGAGATGTCCAGAGGTCGCCCAGAATAGTGATAAATCTTCTGTGGCACTGCAGCTACCGGCCGCTGTCGGGGGCCGCGAGGGGCAGTCTCCCGTGACTCACAACCCGGCGCGGTCCCGAACGAACTATTCGAGAACCGCGACTTCCTCGGGCGTGACGACGAACGTGTGCCCGTACAGTTCGAAGACCACGTGCCCGCCGACACGGGACTCGCCGGACGCCCTGTCCTCGAAGAGCATCTCCAGCCCGTCCGGATTGACGATGTCGTTGACGAGTACGTCCGGGTCCTCCGGGTAGACGCCGGCACGCCTGGCCGCCTCCACGAGTGCGATGACGACGGACTCGTCCTCCCCGTGAGACTCCGTCGCCAGCGCCTTGCGTCCCACCCCGTCACCGCTTCGGCCATCGGAGACGCTACCCCCACCCTTCCTGTCTACGGTCGTGTTATTCATTAGGATTGAAAACTTAATGCTAGTACAAAAATCTTCGTAAGACGGATGTTCGTTCGGAGACATTATTAGACAGTTCGTACCGCGGCCGAACGACAACAATTCTTTTAGCGGGGACTCCCCTACCCACCGCTAGTCATGGGTATGGGTTCGGACATGTACCGGCAGCAGATTCTGGACCACTACAAGAACCCGCGGAACTACGGGGAGATGGCCGACGCCACGTTCTCGCACGTCGGCGAGAACCCCTCCTGCGGGGACACCATCCAGATAGACGTACGACTCGCCGAGGACGAGGACACCATCGAGGCGGTGTCGTTCTCCGGGGACGGCTGTGCCATCAGCCAGGCCAGCGCCAGCATGCTCACCCAGCGACTGCCGGGGACGTCGCTCGACGAACTGCTGGCGATGGACAGAGACGACATCGTGGAGATGCTCGGCGTCGACATCAGCCCGATGCGAATCAAGTGCGCGGTGCTCGCCGAGAAGGTGGCGCAGGACGGCGCGAAAATCTACCGCGACGAACTCGACGTGGAGACGACGAAAACCGAAGACGACTTCTAGGTCCTCACTCGCCGGAGTCGAGGTTCGAACCGATGCCGCCAGCCAGCGCCAGCAGGTAGCCGAGTCCCTTCTGTACCTCCGGGTCCCGGACCGATTTGGCCAGGTTCAGCATGCCGGGCCTGGGGCGGTTCTCCGGGTCGCCGGCGTCGCCCATCGCGTGCAGGAGCGTCTGGATGCCCCGCACGGTTTCCGGTTCCGCGGCTGTGTCGGCCACTTCGCCGAGTCGACTGCCCGTGCGGGCTAGCTGGACCACCATCTCGTCGTCGAGTGCTTCCGAGAGCAGCGAGATGGCGTGGGCCGCCTCGACCAGGTCGTCGAGCGTGCCCGTGCGCTGGAGGTCGACCAGCGTCTGGAGCGCCTCCGCCAGGTCGCCGCCGTTCTGCCCGACGGCCTCCGCGAGCTTCACCGTCTCCTGGGTGGCCGCACCGTCGGCCGCCTCGCCCAGCGTCGCGGCCGTCCCGGTCAGTTCGGCGACCATCGAGTCGTCGAGGGCCTCGGTCCCGAGCGAGACGACGTCCAGCAACTCGTTGACTGCGTCGAGGCGCTTGACGAACTCGGCGACGGCCTCCGGGTTCTCTTCGATTGCGCTGGCGAGCGCGTCGGTCTCGCGTTCGGCTTCCGCAGAGGATTCACTCATGAGGACACCTCACAGGAGCCCCCTCGCGGTGAGCCAGTACGATTCGTTGTAGCCGAGCTTCGCCCAGTGAATCATCCGCGACTCGTCGCGGACGACGGGCTCGTTCTCGTAGTCGAACGAGACGAACGTCGCCTCGTCCATCCCCGCCTCCAGGAAGCAGACGGTCTTCCCGTCGTACGTCGCCGTCGGGACCTGCCCCCGGACGCGACTGATGATGCGGTCTGCGACCACGTCGGACTGGTAGTGGGCGGCGCTGCCCGCCTTCGGCGCGGGCGTGTCGGCGGTGTCGCCGAGGGCGTAGACGTCGTCGGCGCGCGTCGCTTCGAGCGTGTGCTTGTCGACGGCCACCCAGCCGTTGTCGCCGAGTCCGGAGTCGGCGACGAGGCGGTCCCCGCGGTGGGGCGGGATGCCGACCAGGAGGTCGTAGTCCAGTTCCTCGCCCTCCATCGACCGGAGTATCTGCTCGTCCGGGTCGACCTCGTCGGCGTTGAAGAACGTCACCGCGTTGATGTCCCGCTCCTCGAACAGCGGTTCGGCCCACTCCGAGATTGTGGGTTTGCCGTGGAGGCGCTGAATCGGGTACGTGTAGCTAATCTCCACGTCGTCGCGGATGCCCCGCTGGCGGAACCACTCGTCGGCCATCAGCACGAATTCGAGCGGCGCCGCGGGACACATGTGCGGCGTCCCGATGACAGAGAGGACGAGGTGCCCCTCGGTGAAGTTCGCGAGTTCGTCCCGGAGGCGCTCGGCGCCGTCCGGGCTGTAGTAGTTGTGTCCCCCCTCCTTGAGTCCGGGAACCTCCTCGGGCGTGATAGTCGACCCCGTGGCCAGCACGAGCTGGTCGTAGGCCATCGAGGGCGACTCCGCCATCGTGAGGCGCTTCGCGTCGGTGTCGATGTCCGTCACCCGGTCGACGTGGAAGTTCACCCGCGAGTCGAGCAGTTCGGTCTGTGGTCGGACCCCGTCGGACACCTCCCGCTTGCCGAACGCCACGTACAGGAAGACCGGTTTGTACACGTGGTCCGGGCTCTCGTTCACGAGCGTTACTTCGACGTCTCCGGCGTCGATGTCCGGCGCCAGCCGCTCTGCCAGACGGTTCGCGAGCACGGTGCCACCGGTTCCGCCACCGACGATTACAATTCGTTCTGTCATGGGATGTTGCGTACTAAATAATGTCGTTGATGTTTGAGTGTACTGGCCGAGTCAGGCCTTCTGGACGTAGATGCTCCAGTAATCGCCCTGGTCCTCGATGTCCAGGAGTTCGTGACCGGCCTTGTCGAGCCACTCCGGTACGTCGTCTTTCGACCCCCGGTCGCTGGTCAGGAGTTCGATAGTCGTTCCGGAGTCGACTTCCTTCATCTTCCCGATGAGAGACATCAGGGGACCCGGGCAGCCCGCACCGCGTTCGTCGATCTGTACGTCAGCCGTGATTTCGGATTCACTCATGATTGTGCCACCTCACACGAAGGTCGTTCGTCTGTCTGATGCAGCTTCCAGGACGCCGGCGACGCCGCGCCCGTCGCGGGCTGGGCCGTCGGCGTCTTCGAGCGGCCGGTCCGCGGACCGTCGCCCTCGACTGCCGGGGACGGACCGCGCGGTCCGTCCGTCGCGGCGTCCTGTAAGGTATCCACGAACGGCGACCGGCGGACGGCTACTGGGACGACCGTCGCGGCGATTGCCGCGGTACTACCGGTCGTCACTAGCGTCTCTGGGTCGTCCGACCCGACGTCCGCCGTGCGTCCGTTCATGTGCACCTCACGTATCCCATTCGAGTCCCACCCTGAATAATATTGCGCTAAAGTTCCAAGATAATGAGAACGCGCGTGCACATTACTCACAATCGGGATGGAGTGCATTCTGGGGATAGCATTTTCGAGGGGATGCGGGCTTCGGAGGACAGAGTCGGGACTAGAGCGACGAGAATCCGAAAATCCGAGTTCTAATATTGTATCTCCGGAGCAATATCTCCGGACCAGGTGCGTCCGGCGTGCCGTCACTCGGGCTTCAGGCCGGCGTCCTGGACCCGCATGACCGCCTCGCCGTCGGCGAGGTTCGGCGCGTCGACCAGGCGGACGATGCGCTTGTCGCCCTTGGACTTGCGCAGGTACATGCGGAACGTCGAGGTGTGGCCGAGGATGTTCCCGCCGATAGGTTGCGTCGGGTCGCCGAAGTACGAGTCGGGGTTCGATGCCACCTGGTTGGTCACGAGGACGGCCGCGTTGTACAGGTCGCCGATGCGCATCAGGTCGTGGAGGTGCTTGTTGAGCTTCTGCTGTCGTTCGGCGAGTTCGCCCCGGCCCACGTACTCCGCGCGGAAGTGCGCGGTCAGCGAGTCGACGTTGAGGAGGCGGACCGGCCACTCGGAGTCCTCGTGCTCGCTGGCGAGTTCCTTGGCCTTCTCCGCGAGCAGAATCTGGTGGTTGGAGTTGAACGCCTTGGCGACGTGAATCTTGTCGAGGACGTCGTTGATGAGTGCGTCCATCGCCTCGGGGTCGCCCGGCGACCCCTCAATCTCCCGGTCGTCCATCGTGGCCTGGATGACCTCGTCGTCGAGGCCGCGGACCATGTCGTCGATTCGCTCCGGACGGAACGTGTCCTCGCTGTCGACGAAGATAGCGCTCCCCCGCAGGCCGCCGTGTTCGAGCGGGAGCTGTACGTTGACCGACATCTGGTGGGTCACCTGCGACTTGCCGGCCCCGAACTCGCCGTACACCTCGGTGATTGATTGGGTCTCGATGCCGCCGCCCAGCAGGTCGTCGACCTCCGGAATGAGCCAGGAGAGCTTCCCGATCTGTTCGCGCCGTTCCAGAACCTGCGAACCGGTCTCGAACCCGCCGACGTCGGCCGCCTTCCGCGCCGCGTTGATGATGTCCGCGGCCGTACTCTCCCCGATGTCGGCCGTGTTCGACAGTTCGCCCGGACTGGCGACGGCGATGCTCTGGTAGCTCTCGAACCCGGCTTCGACGAGTTTGTCTGCGGTCGCCGGTCCCACTCCCGGGAGGTTTTCGAGGTCAGCGTCTGGCATGTACACGTCCCTTCCGCTGGACGCCACATAAACCCTCGTTAACAGCAAGGTGGAAGTGAAACCGGCCGACTGCGACGGGGCGACGTTCCCGGAGGGACGAGGGTTTAGGTCGGATGACTCGGTCGGAGGGTGTCGGTCGAACGCCCGCGATGCCCGCGGGAGACTTCGGCGGGCGCACCGCGACGAATCGGCGAGTCGGTAATGGTCGCGCGGACGAGCGCCGACGTGCAGGAGAGCAGCGTCGAAGGGGGCGGCGCCGGGGACAGTGCGTGCGGCGAGTGCCTCCGGAACTACTCCCAGGGGTGGGACCGCGGGCCATCGGGCCAGAGCGGGTACCAGTAGCGCTCGTCGTCCTCGATGCCGAGTTCGCCGTCGAACACCGACTCCAGTTTGAACTCCAGGCGCTGGTCGCGTTCGTGGCCGGGTTTCGGGACGAACGGGTAGTACGCGCCCCGGCGGAACGAGTATATCCAGTACGCGCGCGTGCTGTCGCGTTCGAACCCGAAGACGGCCGCGAGGAGGCGCGACCCGTACCCGCGTTCGATGAACTCGTCGGCCGCGAAGTGGACGCTGGTCACCAGGTCCTCCGGATCGTCGTCGGACAGGATGAACCAGTGGTAGCCGTGGTCGTCCTCGTGGCGGTCGAACGTGGTGCCCGTCTCCTCCTTCCCGGCCTGGAGGATGGTCTCGACCTCCCGGACGGTGGCAGCGAAGTCGGTGCTGTCGACCGACGAGAAACAGAGGGCCGCCTCCCCGGCTGACGGGAATTCCAGTTCGGCCTCCATGGTGAGGTAGGCGGTGCTCATCCCGAAGAGGTCCTCCGGGTCGGCCTCCCGCGTCGCGTCGGACTCCGCGCGGATGCCGAGCGCCGACCGGATGGAGTCGAAGAGTCCCATACCCGAATCACGGGACGCGATGGCTTTAGTTCACCCGTCCGGCGGAGCGACCCCGGGCGGAAGCAGGCGGCGACTGTCACGGGTGCGAGACAGTCGGCCGATAACGTCAACCAATCTATTTTTGTTCTGTGATAGCAACGGTCATGCATGGACGAAGTCGGACAACTCGACGCGAAACCGCTGGCCGAGCGCTTCGTGTTGCTCGGCGTCACAGACCTGCACCTGCGGGACGAGACGCCGGCCCACTCTTTCGAGGTGATGCGGACCTGCGAGGGTCACCTCGATGCGCTCGACGGCGCGGTCGTCGGACGGGTGACCGAGGCGGACATCATGCGCGCGATGAACGCCCTCGCGGCGGAGGGGCTGTTGGACCAGACGGACGTCGTCGATCAGTCGGCGGTCGGCAAGGGGCGACCGGCCTACACGCTCGGCGTGGAGGTGACGGCGCTCCTGGACTCGCTGGAGGCCGACGAGCGACTCGCTCCGCTCCTCGAAACGGTGGGCGAGGCGAACGCGCCGTAAAAAACCGTTCGGCGGCGACCCGGACGACTGGCCGGGGTCGCTCCGTCGGCGTCAGGCCGTCTCCATCTCGCGTTCCATCTCGCGGAGTCGCTCGACCCGCTTGTCGGTGGAGGGGTGCGTGCTGAACAGTCGCCCGATGAAGTCGCTCTTCAGCGGGATGATGAAGAACGCGTTCATCTCAGACTGCTCGCGCATGTCCTCGCGCGGCACGTTCTCCATCCGGCCCGATATCTTCAGCAGCGCGGACGCGAGCGCGGAGGGTTTGCCGGTGATAGTCGCCCCGCCCCGGTCCGCCGAGAACTCGCGGTACCGCGAGAGCGCCCGGATGAGCAGGAACGAGATAATCCACACCACCAGCGAGACGAGGATGGCGACGATGACGCCGCCACCGCCGCCGTTCCGGTTCCGCCCGCCGCCGAACAGCCACCCCCACCTGACGATGATGAAGGCGATGGTCGACAGGAACGACGCGATGGTCATCACCATCACGTCGCGGTTCTTGACGTGAGCGAGTTCGTGGGCGAGCACCCCCTCCAGTTCGTCCTGGTCGAGGGTCCGCAGCAGCCCGGTGGTGACGCAGACTGCGGAGTTCTTCTGGGAGCGACCGGTAGCGAACGCGTTGGGGACGCGCGTGTCGGCGACAGCGACTTTGGGTTTCGGGAGGTCCGCCTGCTGGGAGAGGCGACCCACCATCGAGTGTAGCTGCGGATACTCCTCCTCGCTGACCTCGGAGGCGCCCATACTGTAGAGGGCGAGTTTGTCGCTGAAGAAGAACTGTCCCAGGGAGAACAGTCCCATCACCACGACGATACCGAGGAGGCCGACGCCCGCGTACGCCAGTACACCGATGAAGACGATGTACAGGGCGAACAGCAGGAACATCGTGAGGAACATTCGTCCTCTAAGTCCCCAGTCCGGTTTCCATTCCATGTACCATCCTAATAGCTCGGACGCATAAACCCTGCCGGACTCCCACCGTAATCGGCCGGTAGAGGGCGCGGGGAAATTCACCGAACCCCCCGCCGAACGACCCCCGGGTAGAACGTGTTCGAAATCCTATATCAGCGCCTGAGACGCCCTAACGCTCGATATCGAGTGCCATGACAACTGTCACCAAATGTGAATGAAAAAGGATTATGGTTCCCCGCAAGAAATGATGGAACATGGCTACGGGTCAAACAACATCCACAACCCACCACAGGTGTAGCTGCGGGGAGACCTTCGAGACCACCGAGGATCTCGTAGCCCACGCACGAGACGAACACGGGATGTGGATTCACTGACCCGCTGGAAGGCTCCGGGCTAGCGCCCCGCGGCCCGGGAGTCTCCCGGCGCCTGGTCCCTGCCGCGAGTGCCCGGCCGGGAGCGACTGCGAAAAAGACCCCACCGCCGCCGGCTCGAAGTTCCGGGCGACGTGACCGGGGGGCGGAACTACTTGCGTCTCGGCCCCGACCCGCCGAGTATGGAGACAGTTCTCGTGACGGGCGGCCGCGGCCGTTCCGGTCGCTGGATCGTCGACCGACTCGCCGGCGAGTACGACGTGGTCTGCGTCGACCTCGACCAGCCCGGATTCGAAGTCCCGCAGCGCGACCACGTCGACTTTCGTGCGTGTGACCTGACCGACCGGGGAGAGACGTTCGAACTGCTCGCCGAGGTGGCTCCCGACGCCGTCGTCCACTGGGCGGCGATTCCGGCCCCGGAGCGCCACGCCGGCGGGCGCGTCTTCGAGACGAACGCGCTGGCGACGTACAACGTGCTGGTCGGGGCGGGGCGACACGACGCACGCGTCGTCTGGGCCTCCTCCGAGAGCGCCTACGGGTTCCCGTTCGCCCGTGAGCCGTCGCTGCCCGATTCGCTTCCGCTCACGGAGGCCCACCCCCTCCGACCGGAAGACCCCTACGGGACGTCGAAAGTCGTGGGCGAGGAGGTAGCGAAGATGGTGACCCGGCGGTACGACGTGCCGGTCGTCTCGGCCCGGTCGTCGTGGATACAGTATCCCGGGGAGTACAACTGCCGCCCCGTGGAGAATTTGGCGGACGGCGCGGGGAACTTCTGGTCGTACGTGGACGTGCGCGACGTCGCCGACTTCGTCGCCGCGGCGCTGGACCAGCGCCAGCCGGGACACGACGCCGTACACGTCGCCGCGGCGGACACCTACCTCGACCGCCCGACGCTGGACGCAGTGCGCGAGGTGTTCGGCGACGTGCCGGCCGACGCGGACGTCGAGGGCCGGGAGTCGGCCCTCTCGACGGCGACGGCGGAGCGACGGTTCGGGTGGACGGCCGCCCACACCTGGCAGGAGGCGGCCGACGAGACTGTCGACCCGCCGCGACTCACGGCCAGGTGACGCGGGTCGCGGGACTTAAACGCCGGACCGACCTACCGGGGACGATGACCGAGTCTCGGGAGTTCTGTCCCCGCTGCGGGGACCCGGTACCGCCCCGCGAGGAGCCGTTACCGGGCATGCCCCGCGAGCAGGACGCCGTCCTCTGTAACGCCTGTTACTTCGAGGACTTCGAACTGGTCGACGCGCCCGACCGAATCGAGGTTCAGGTCTGTTCGCAGTGCGGGGCCGTCCGCCGCGGAAACCGCTGGACCGACGTCGGCGCCCGCGACTACACCGACGTCGCCATCGACGAGGTGTCCGAGGCCCTGGGCGTCCACGTCAAGGCGCGGGACGTGACCTGGGGCGTCGAACCCGAGCAGGTCGACGAGAACACCATCCGGATGCACTGCCAGTTCTCCGGCGTCGTCCGCGGTACCTACGTCGAGGAGGAGGCCGTCGTCCCGGTGATGATATCCCGCGGGACCTGCGACCGGTGTGGGCGCATCGCGGGCGGGTACTACGCCAGCGTCGTCCAGGTCCGCGCCGTCGAGCGAACGCCGACCGACGAGGAGGCGCGGCGCGCGGTCGAAATCGCCGAGTCGTTCGTCGCCGACCGGGAGGCGTCGGGCGACCGCAACGCCTTCATCACGGAAGTCACCGAGACGCCCGACGGTCCCGACGTCAAGCTCTCGACGAACCAGCTGGGGAAGGCCATCGCCGCCCGCATCACGCGGGAGCTCGGCGGCCACGTCAACGACCATCCGACGCTGGTGACCGAGGACGAGGACGGCAACGAGGTCTACCGGGTCACGTTCGCGGTCCGGCTGCCGAAGTTCACGCCGGGGGACGTCATCGACCCCGAGGACGGCGACGGCCCGGTGCTCGTCCGGAGCGTCACCGGCAACCTGAAGGGCGTCCGCCTGACGTCCGGCGACCAGTACGAGGCCTCGTTCGAGGAGGGCGAGACGCCCGACGCGCGGCGCCTCGGAACCGCGGACGACGCGGAGGAGACGACGGTGGTCGCCGTCGAGGACGCCCACGCCGTGCAGGTTCTGGACCCCGAGACGTACGAGACGAAGACGGTGGCCCGACCGTCGTACTTCGACCCCGAGGCGGACACGGTCCCGGCGCTCAAGAGTCGGGCCGGTCTCCACTTGCTCCCCCAGGGCGCGGGCGACGAGGCGGAGTGAGGGCCGCGCCCGGGACGGTCACGAGTCGGCGTCGCACGGTCAGCCGTGCCGAGACGCGTCTCAGCGGGAAGCGCCGGGTGCGAGACGGGTGCGAAGAGAGTCGTGGCGCGGTGGACGCGCGTGCGGGTTACGCCGATGCACGTACCACACGGGCGGGGCACTCGCGCGAGACGAACGGAGTCGTGTCGGTCCTCGTGGCGAGAGACATCTGTCCGGAATTCAGGCGGTGGTGCGCTCGGTCGTGGACGCCTCGACGTGGGTCCGGTCCTCGCGGATCGGAATCCCGTGCTTGCCGAGGGTCGCCCGGAGTTCGCTTTCGGAGATGCCCGCCTGGTGAGCAGCCTGGTCGAGTGTGAGTGTGCCGCTTCGGTACAGGGTCAGCGCCGTCGTGAGCGAGTGTGTGTGCATCGGCGGTCACGAGCATATACCATTACCGGAGTGTTAAATATAGCGTGGGAAAGAGTGCCAAACCGGCTCGTGGCTCGCAAAAAGATGAATAAACTGAAATAGAATC
>JBEPXT010000071.1:0-17833 GCA_041641795.1 Salinigranum sp. | reverse complement strand
CGATGCTCGGCTCGCTCTTGAACGTCGTCACCCCCCGCTCGACGGTGTCGATTGTGTTGTGCAGTTCGTCGAGGTAGCTCTCGGCCCGCGAGAGCTTCGTCTGGATGGGGGCGAGGGCTTCGCTCGGGTCCACGGCGTGGGCCTTCTGCGGGTAGTCGTCTATCACCTCGACGAACCCGTCGTCCCGGAGTTCGTCGACGGTGTCGTAGACGCGCTGTTTCGGCACGCCGCTGGTCTCGGCCAGCTCCGTCATCGTCTGGGTCCCCCCGCGTATGAGCGCCAGATACACTTTGGCCTCGTACTCCGACATCCCGACGTTCTCCCGGAGTATCTGGCGCAAGAGCGCCGCCTTGGCGTCTCCGTCGTCCGTCATGGACGCTAGGTGTGAACGCACCCTGCATGTGAATTTCGTTCATTCGACGCACTAGTTTTACATGCGAAACTCGTCCAGAAATCGTGCGAGCGTCCGGTCACGAAAGTGAACAGTCCTTGTTCGACGGGTACGGGTCCGGGACGACGTACCGGGAGACTGCGTCGGGGTGACTGCGGGCCGGTTCACGTCTGGGGAGATACGTCGACGACTGCGCACGGGGGGGACGGATGCGGTTTCGAGCGGCTGACTTCGCGGTCCGACCGGGCAGAGCCACAGGCGACCGGACGTCACGATAGTATTATTCACAGAAAGGAATAAAATTTTTCCGCGGGCGACGTGTAGGGCTGCTGATGGACGGTACACTCGACCCGATGGAGGGCGACGCGGACTGCTCGTCCGTCGGCGTCCTCACCGAAGGCGCCCTCTCGCCCGAACAGGAGACCGTCTCGCGGTGGCTCTCTAGCGCGGTGGCCGTCGACGTGCTGCCCCTGCGAGAGATAGAAACCGGGGCGGTCGACCTCGCGTCGTACCCGGTCCTCTGGTGGCACCGCGACGCCTTGCCGGACGCGGGCACGAACGCGCGCCTCGAATCGGTCGCCGACCGAATCGACGAGTACCTCAAATCCGGCGGGGGGCTCTTCCTGAGTCACGGCGCACTCGCCGGCGTGCAACCGCTCGGAATCGACCGGAACTCTCCGGACCGCCTCGAGGCGTCGGTCCGACCGGACGGGACCCACGGCTTTCTGGTGACGCGACTCTACGCCGACCACCCGCTTTTCGAGACGGTCGACTCTCTCCGGGTCCCGACCACCGCCGCGGAGACGCCGCTGGTCTGTTACGAGGACCTGACGCCCCGGGACGGGGACGTCGTGGCCTCCCGCGTCGACGGTGAGACGGATCGCCCCTCTCAGAACTCGCTCCTGCTGTGGGACCGCGGCGAGGGCACCGTCGTCGGCGTGGGACACGGCCTCAGTTTCGACGAGGCGGGACTCGACGCCGCCCGACGAGTAGTCCGCAACGTCCTCTCTCACCTCGCAGACGAGGCGTCGTCGCCGCCGTACGTCGGGCGACCCAAGGACGCCGACGCGTTCGCGGCGATGCGCGAGACGGTGCCGGATAGCCAGCACCGCCCGGCCTACCACTTCACGCCGCCGGCGAACTGGCTCAACGACCCAAACGGCGTCGTGCAGTGGGACGGGACCTATCACCTCTTCTACCAGTACAACCCGGCCGGCCCGTACCACGGGTCGGTACACTGGGGCCACGCCGGAAGCGAGGACCTGGTGACCTGGGAGGACCACCCCATCGCGCTGACACCCGACCGGGACGCGCCCGACCGGGACGGGTGCTGGAGCGGGTGTTTCGTCGACGACGACGGGACGCCGACGTTCGTCTACACCGGCGGTCGGGGGCGCGAACAGCTTCCCTGTCTGGCGACGAGCGACGACGACGAACTGGAGACGTGGACCAAACACCCGGAGAACCCCATCATCGACGCGGTACCCGCTGAACCCGCCGTGTTCTCCGGCGCAGCCTGGGATGCGGAGTTCAGGGATCACAACGTCTGGCGGGACGAGGAGACCGACACGTGGTACCAGCTAATCGGCTCCGGCGTCCCGGACGTCGGCGGGTCGGCGCTGCTGTACCGGTCGGAGGACCTCCGCGAGTGGGAGTACCGCGGACCGCTCCTGGTGGGCGACTTCTACACCACCGGACCGGTCTGGGAGTGCCCCGAACTGCTCCAGTTCGAGGACGCCTCGCTGTTGCACGTCTCTGATTACGACTCGGTCAAGTACTTCCTGGGGAAGTTCGACCCGCAGACCGAGCAGTTCCACGTCCGGGAGCAACAGCACCTCGACCGGGGGGCGTTCTACGCACCGCAGTCCCTCGAAGACGACGACGGTCGGACGGTCATGTTCGGGTGGCTCCGCGAGAACCGGCCGGTGAGCGACCAGTGGGACGCCGGGTGGTCGGGGGCGATGTCGCTCCCGCGGGTCGTCTCGGTGTCGGACGGCGACCTGTCGGTCGCTCCGGCCACGGAGGTAGAGCGACTGCGGGGTGCCCACCACCGCGTGACCGACGTGACCATCGTCCCCGGCGAGTCGGACTTTCTACCGGGCATCGAGGGCGACGCCCTCGAAATCGTCGCCGAGTTCGACGCGGCCCGCGCCCACGAGTTCGGCATCGCTCTCCGACAGTCGCCGGACCGACGCGAGGAGACGATGGTCAGGTACCGCCCGGCGAGGCGTCGCCTGGTCGTCGACAGGGCGAACGCCAGTCTGAACCCGAACGTCGACGACGACCCCCACGAGATGCCCGTCAAGTTGACCGAAGACGGCCGTCTCCGACTCCGCCTGTTCCTCGACCGGTCCGTGCTCGAAATCTTCGCCCGCGACGCCCAGTGTCTCTCGAGTCGCGTCTACCCGGCTCTCGAATCCAGCGTGGGCGTGGACCTCTTCGCCACGGAGGAACCAGTTCGCCTCCGCTCGATGGACGTCTGGGAGATGGACTCCATCCGGGAGTGACAGGCGTTCGGCGCCCGGACCGATGGACGGTTCAGTGCGGGGGACCGTCACCGGGTGGTCGTCTCACGCCGTCGTCGTCAGGTAGACGCCGAGCGCGGCGAGACCGATGCCGGCCGCCTTCTGGAGCGAGAGCGGTTCGCCGAGGAACGCCACGCCGAGGGCTGCGCTCACGACGAGGAACATGCCGAACGTCGGGGTGACGACGCTGACCGGGCCGGCCGAGAGCGCCTGGTAGTACGCCAGGATGCCGACCGTGAGAAACGCGCCCGCGACCAGCATGTACGGTCCCGCGTCGCCGAGGACGTACTCACGGACCGGCACGTCGCGAGCGAGGACGACCGCTCCGGCCCCGACTGCGAGCATACTGTTGGCGACCAGGGCGACGACCGCCGGCGGGGCGCTCCCGGTGGCCACCTTCGCGAGCGGCGTGAACACGGAGTAGGCGAGGAGAGCGACCACTGCCCAGACGAGGTAGTTCATGCCACCGGTACCGGCCGATTCCACGAGTGAGTTTCGATTGCGTGTCTCGGCTGCCGATTCTGAACCGTCCGGCGACGTACTGGAGACGCTCTCCCACCGGTCTCCCACCCCCTGGGGACGCGCACCCTCCAGTCTCCCTCGGATGGGTACGGCCGCCCAGTCCACCCCTGGCCGGGAGGGGCATGTCAGAACTCGAACACCGCCGCCTGCCGGACCACCCGGCCGCGGTCCCGGCGGGTCGAGAACGGGTTCCTCTGGACCCACCCCACACGGCGCGGGGTGCGCGTGGCCGCACTGCGACCGGCCGGTTCCCCCCAGAACCGGTGCCCGGGGTCGCCTTCGATTTCGGCACGGATCACCCGCGGCACCCGCGACCTCATCTCTCGCCGAGCGGTTCCAGTCTCACTGTCCCGTCCGTTCCGACCGTCACGTCGTAGTCGAGATACTGGAACGTGAGATGGACCGACGCTCGACGACCTGCCCGGGTGTGTTTCACGACTCGGTCGACGGCGTCGAGGTCGACGACGTCGTACATGGGCGGCAGGTTCACCGACGGCGTCTCGGTCGCCGCCCCCACCGTCTCGGGTACTGCCACGCTCGGCGGTGTAATCGACCAGTCGTATCGCTTCAGTACAACGGGTGACTCGGCCGTGTCGTCGTCGTCGATCGCAGGTGGGCACATGTAGCGATGCACGGGGAACGATGTCCCCGTCAATGTCGTGGGGGAGAATCCGCATAGGGCGTCTGGTTGACTGCCCAATACGAGCGCTCGGCCGGCGGTTGACTGTTCAACCCCCTCGCCTGACGTCGCTCTCGGCGTCGAGAAGCGCCCGGAACACCCGCCGCTCGGCCCGCCGCAGGTGCTGGTGAATCGCCTGCGAGGACACGTCGAACGCCTCGGCCAGTTCGTCGCCAGTCGTCTCCCGGGGCGATTCGAAGTAGCCGCTGTAGTAGGCCGCGCGGAGCACCTCCGACTGACGCTCGGTGAGGTCGTCCAGGGGGGCCCGGGGGGGTGCGTGCTCGACGGCGGACCAGCTCCCTTCGCGCCGGGCCGACAGGTCGACGTCCCGGTACTGCTCCGAGAGGCGCGCGGAGAGTTCACGCACGTCCCGGGTCTTCTGCAGGTGCACCGTCAGCCGAACCTCCTCCGGGTCGGCCCGGACGCGTTTGAGGACGCCGCCCCGGTCGACGATGGCTCGTCCGGAAACCGAGTGGTCGAACTCCACACGTGCGGTGGACTGGTCGCTCGACGCTCCGGTCACGCGAACCACGTCGACCCCGGGCGTCTCGGCCAGCGTCCCCGAGACGTCGTCGTCCGCCACGGAGAGGAACCCGACTGCACTGTCCTCGGCCGTCTGCCGGACGCCCCGAAGCGTCACAGGCCGACCCAGGGCCGCGGCCATCTCGGCGAAGCGGTGTGACTCGTCGCGGACGACGAACTCGACTTCGATTGCCCGTTCGGCTCCCGCACCCTTCCGCTCGAAGGAGTCGATGGCGTACCCGATGGTTTCCCCGAGTTCGCTCAACATCTGCCTGACCGGGTCCGTGAACGCGCCCTGGTCGGTCGCGTAGACCGTCAGGACCCCGTACACGGTCTGCCCGTAGGTCAGCGGGATTCCGACCGCCGAGAGGAGATTCCGCCTCAGCGCGTCCCGACGCCACGCCTCCCCGTCCAGGCCGCTTCCGACGGACGAGACGACCACCGTCTCCTCTCGGGCCATCGCCCGCCCCGCGGGGTCGCCCGCGTCGCCGCCGATACGGACGGTGCGCCCGTCGAGGTACCCGCGGCCGTCACCGCCGGTTTCGCGGACGGCTAGCGTCTCCGACAGCGGTTCGGGCGTCCCGACCCAGGCGAAGGCGAACGACTCGTGGTCCGTTATCCGCTCGCAGACGACGCGTTCCAGTTCCGATCGGGTCGTCGCCTGGACGAGCGACCGGTCCACGCCCCGAACGAGGTCGTTCAACTGGTTCAGTTCGCGGAGGCGGCGGTTCTGGTCCTGGAGTTCGGCCTCGTGGGCGGTGAGTTCCGTCTCCGTCTCGACCCTGGCCAGCGCCTCTTCGGCCGCGTTCGACAGGATGGCGACGAGTTCCAGTTCCATGTCGTCGAAGGTCCGCTCCGCCCCGGCCGAGAGAACGAACACCCCGTGGTCCGCGAGGGGGACGACGAGTCCGTTTTCGACCGCACCGTCGACCGGGCGGGTCTCCTCCTCGGCGGCGTCGAACGCGCGCCGTTCGGACGTGACGAACGCCTCCCCGACGGCGCTCCCGCCGTCGAGCGGAATCGGGCTGTCGGCCCACCGGTGTCCGGATTCGCTCGCCACCGCCTCCGGTTCGAGGCGGTTCTGGTCGGGGTCGTACAGGTAGACCCCCGCGCCCGCCGGCGAGAGCACCTCCGCGGCCGTCTCGACGATGACGTCGCAGACGTCGGTCCGGGACCGGGTGCCCACCAGCGTCCGCGTCGCCTCGTGGAGCTTCGTCAGCGCCGTCTCGTACTGCTTGCGGTCCGTGACGTCGATGATGAACCCCTCGACGGCCACCAGGTCGCCGTCGTCGTACACGCCCGTCCCCTGCTCCCACACCCACGACACCTCCCCGTCGGCCGTCTCGATGCGGTAGGTCGCCTCGAAGTCGTCGCGGTCGGCGAGCGCCGACTCGATCGTGTCCCTGACTGCCGCCCTGTCGTCAGGGTGGACGACGTCGGACTCCCAGGTGACGTCACCGGCCTGCAGGCGGGTCGAGTCGTAGCCGGTCAGGTCGCGACACCCCTCGCTGACGAGCGTCATCGACCGATGGTCGTCGAACCGAGCCTGGTAGGCCAGACCGGGGAGATTGGCCATCAGGGTCGAGAGCTGTCGCTCCCGCTCTCTGAGCGCGCTCTCCATTCGCTTTCGCGCGAACAGTTCCTGCAGGTTGGCCGCGAGGGCCTCCATCGTCTCCCGGAGGTTCGACCGGACGGAGTGGTTCTCCGTATCGAACAGGAGGACGACGGCCACCGTCTGTTGGTCGATTGCAATCGGGACGCCGATTCCGGTTTCGAACCCGACTCGTTCCGCCGGTCCCTTTCGAATGCACTCTCCCGACTCGTCGGCCGCCTCCCAGACCCACTGGACCGACCCGGACTCCCAGACCCGCCCGGGGATGCCGGACCCCGACTCGAAGGACAGTTCGCTGGACCGCTCGGCGAACGCCCGCATGGCGTCCGTATCCTCGTGCCACGAGTCCAGATACTCCAGTTCGGTGCCGCCGTCGTTCGGCGTCCAGACCTCCGCGTACGACCACCCCAGAATGTCACACAGGTCCTCGAGGGCGGCGTTCAGCCCCGACTCGAACGACTGGGCTTCCGCGACGGTCCGGGTCGTCTTGTAGAGGAGGTGGTTCCGCAACTCGCTTTGCTTTCGGCGGGTCACGTCCCGCCCGATGCCGGCCATCGTAATCGGTCCGTCTCGCCCCTCGTCGATGCGGGCACCCGTGAACTCGTAGGGAATCCTGTCGCCGTCTTTCGTCACCAGCGTCGCCTCGACGGTCACCTCCTCGCCGTCCTGGATGCGAGCGATGGCGTCGAGAATCGTCTCGGCGTCCTCCTCGTCGAAGAAGTCCGCGGGGTGCATCTCGGCCACCTCCTCGTCGCTGAAGCCGGTCTTCTCGGTCAAGCGCTCGTTCCAGTCGAGAAAGTTGAAGTTCTCGTCGAAGAGGTAGTAGAGGTCGGGAATCGCGTCCAGCGTCCGGTTCACGCCCGTGTCCGTCTCTCGGGAGTCTGTCGGGTCCCCCGGAGCGACCTGGTGTATGCGGTTCGTCAGCCCCGCGGCCGTCGCCGTCGACACCGCCGCGGTCTCTGTCGTCTTCGTTTCCTCCGTCGTCTCTGTCGTCTTCGTCGCCTCCGCGGTCTCCGTCGTCTTTGCCGCCTCCGTCGTCCTCTTCCTCGCCGCATCCGGGTGGACGAAGTAGTCCGTCCGGCCGTACTCGCGGACGCGTTCGATGGTTCCCTCGTCGCCCGGGTCGACGACGACGACGGCCGGGAGGGCGTGCCCGGAGTTCCGTAACGCGGTCACCGTCGCGAGAGCGTCGCCCGGACGCCGTCGCTGGTCGAGCAGTGCGCAGTCGTACGAACCGGCGGGCGGGGTCAGGTCGACCGTCGCGCCGTCGGCGGGTCGGTCGCCGAGGGGGTGACACCGGACTCCGTCGCGCCCGTCCAGGGCACCGACGAGCGCCGACGTCACACCGGGTCCAATCAGGACATTCCGCGGGCGTTCCATGGGTTTGGTTCTCACTTGCGATGTAACAATTTTATGGCATCCACTATTTGTAATAATTTGAGACCATCGGCGTGCGGTTCGGTCGCCCGCCGGCGTGCGAGCCGACTACGTTTTGCGTGACAGTCTTGTGCGCCCGTTCGAAATTCGTGCAGAAGCGTTTTCCGCCCGCGTGTGGTATGAGTTGACATGTCGGACGAGTATCCGTCCCCCGACGTTCCGGTCGACTCGATGGCGCCCGACGCGCTCAGAGAATCACTCGAAGCGGGCGAGACCCTGACGATTCTGGACGTTCGCTCGAACGGCGAGTACGAAACCTGGCACGTCGACGGCGAGAACGTCACGGTCACGAACGTGCCGTACTTCGAGTTCATCGAGGGCGTCACCGACGAGTTGCTCTCGCGCGTTCCCGAGGGCGACCCCCTGGTCGTCGTCTGCGCGAAGGGGGGAGCCAGCGAGTACGTCGCCGGGGTCCTCACGGAGCAGGGCTACGACGCGGTCAACCTGGCCGACGGCATGAACGGGTGGGCGATGGTCTACGCGGCGAGCGAGGTGACCCGGGCGCCCGGCCCGGCGACGGTCATCCAGTACCGGCGTCCGTCAAGCGGGTGTCTGTCGTACCTCGTCGTCGAGGGCGAGGAGGCCGCCGTCGTCGACCCGCTCGCGGCGTTCACCGACCGCTACGTGGCGGACGCCGGGGAGTTGGGCGCCGACCTCCGGTACGCCGTCGACACGCACGTCCACGCCGACCACCTCTCCGGCGTGCGGGACCTTATCCGCGAAACCGGCGCGACCGGGGTGCTCCCGTCGCCGTCGGTCGAACGTGGCGTGGAGTACGACGTGGACTACGAGACCGTCGCGGACGGGGACCACCTCGCCGTAGGCGACGCGACGCTGCGGACGATACACACGCCGGGACACACGTCCGGGATGACGTCGTACCTCGTGGACGACGGCGTGTTGCTCACCGGCGACGGCCTGTTCACCGAGAGCGTCGCCCGTCCCGACCTGGAGAAAGGCGACGAGGGGGCACCCGACGCCGCGCGTCAGCTGTACGAGACGCTCCAGAAACGGGTGCTCACGCTGCCCGACGACACCCTGGTCGCCCCCGGTCACTACAGCGACGCCGCCACGCCCGCCGCCGACGGGACCTACACCGCCAGACTGAGCGACCTGGCGGACTCGATGGACGCCCTCTCGATGGACCGCGAGTCGTTCGTGGAGTTCATCCTCGCGGACATGCCGCCCCGGCCGGGCAACCACGAGGACATCATCGCAACCAACCTGGGTCTGCACGAACCGGACGAGGAGGAAGCGTTCGAACTCGAACTGGGGCCGAACAACTGCGCGGCCACCCAGACGGCGATGACCGGCGACTGACTGGGGTCAGTGGGGGGTCCCTCGGAATCGGGTATCGTCGCCGACGTCCCCTCCGGCGCCGGGCGCCCGACCCCGTTTCACTCCCTGAGAAAGTAATAATACAGTTCGTTATCACATTCTATCTGCCGTACCCCGCTTCGGCTCCCCCCAGGTGGGACGGACGACACCCGGCGCCCAACCCATGTCCAGACCAGACGAGACGACCCCCGGCGACCGAGAGGAATCGACGTACCAGAGCTACATTCTCGACGTTCGCGTCGTCGAGTGTCACCCCGGCGATGGCGCGGACCCCCACTACCGGTTCGAGGCCCCCGAGCACCGGACCGTCACGTTCGACGACCCGGAGATGGCGACGCTGTACGCCGACGTCTACTTCGCCACCAACGGCTTCGAGGAAGCGGGCACCGGCGAGCGAGGCGTCCCGCCGGAAATCGTCGGCGCCGGACGGTCCATCCTGGCCGCCTACTTTCTCACCCAACCGTACACGGACCTCAACTGGGTCGCGTCGTTCTTCGGCAAGAAACCGCACCGCGTCGAACGGTACGTCGCCTCGGTTCGAGAGCAAGCCCAGCAGGTCAGAGAGGGGGCCCGGGAGCAGGGACTGGCCTAGCGCCCACCCACTGCTCGTGCGGCGACGAGTTCCGGAGCGAACTGGCGACGACGCTTCCTCGCCGGACTGCAGGACCCGTTCCGGAGAACCCATCGCGCCGACAACGCTCTGCGTTTGAAGACACTTTATTCTATTCTGAAATTACATGGTCCAAGAAATATGAGCTATTGAGTAAACACATCTCTACAGATTATATTTAACCAATATTATAAAATCCTTTAAGTTACTGTACCATGACAATCGTTTGCAATGGTCGATATCAGTCGACGCTCCCTGATGGCCCAGTCCGCTGCGGTAGCCCTCGGTGCTAGCGTAGCCGGAAGCAGTATTGCGACAGCCGACGAGGAGGATTCAGACACGCCAGGTGCGCCGAGCGTGAAAGGCAGCCTCAAACGGTTCTCCACGACGGCGTACGGTGCCGAGGTGACAGGTCCGTTCGTGTTCCAGGACGGTACTCTGCTGTACAGCCTCCAGCACCCCAGCACGGACAACCCCGCGCCGTTCAACAGGGCCGGTATCGGCTACGTGAAGGGGTTCGACTTCACGCTCAACGGTCGAAACGAGGACTTCGACGAGCTGTCAATCCCGGAAACCGAGGAGGAACAGCGCCAGGTCCGCGTCGGCAACGGCGAGTACGTGCTGCTCGCCCAGCAGGAAGAGCCGATAAACGGCGGCGACGAGCAACTCGGCGTCCCGCAGACGCCCGACGGCACGGACATCGACAAGTTTCCCGGCGCCAGGTACGCCGAGGCAGGATACACGCCCGACTGCAACCAGTTCGTCGCGACGAACGAGGACGGAACCGAGGGGTACCTGTTCACGAACTTCGAGGCCAGCCCCGGGAACATCTCCCGCATTCCGGTCAGCCGAACCGACGACGGCGAGTGGGAGGCGGACCTCGAGAACGCGCTGAACCTCGCGAACACCGAGGCCTTCCGCGAACTCGGCGGGACGCGCATCAACTGCTACGGCGACCTCACGCCGTGGAACACGATGGTCTCCTCCGAGGAGAACTACGCGCACCCCCGCGTCCAGACAACGAAAACCGTGAGCGACATCGCGGAGGCGGGAAGCGGCAAGGGAATCCGCGGCGCACACAGCTTCTGGAACAGGCCGAACCCGAGCGCCATCACCGGAGCCATCGACGAGTACTACGGCGACGATAGCTGGTTCATACAGGGCTTCTGGGCGCTCGCGGGCGTCGAACTGCTGGCGTACTACCTCGGCGCGGACCCCGTGGACAACTCGTACCCGGCCACGATGGACGCCTCGGAGATGGTGGACACGCCTGACGTCTACGGCGGGAGCGAGGTCCTGAAGTCCAACGAGAACACGAAAGAACCAATCGGGGACGTCTACCCCAATCCGTACCGGTACGGCTATCACGTGGACTTCCGCGACCCCGCCGGCGACCCGCCCCAGCCCGTCAAGTACTACGTGATGGGCCGGGCGTCCTGGGAGGCGCCGGACTTCCAGAACGACCTGCGGACCGTCTACGGGTGCTCGGACGGCGACAGCAAGGGCATCTACAAGTTCGTCGCCGACGAGGAGATTCCGAGCTACGACGACCCGATGGACATCTCCGGGACGCTGTACGCCCCGAAGGTCACCAACACCGATGAGACGACCCAGGACCCGCCCGCCTCGCCCGCGGAGACGAACCTCGAAATCGAGTGGCTCCCGCTGGGCCACGCCTCGAACGCGGAAATCGAGTCCTGGATCGCCGAGTACGACGACGTCACCCAGGTCGACTACCTCGAGACGCACGCCGAGACGGACTGGGAGGAGGACCTGGAGGCGGCGCTGGAAGAAGCCGACAAGGCGGTCGTCGAGGACGGGAACCAGAACTACGTCACGGACCAGGAGATTCTCGACTGGGCCGAGCAGTACGAACAGCACGGCCACGACGGCGTGGACGAGGAACTCCGCAAGATTCCCTTCCTGGAGACGCGCGCCGCCGCGAAGGAGATCGGCGCATCCATCGAGTTCAACAAGGCCGAGGGCGTCGACAGCGTCTCCGACGCCCGACCGAACGACTACGTCTACTTCGGCATCTCCGAGTTCAACGACGACATGGCCGACGACACCGGCGACCTGCAGATGGACCGCGTCGACGGCGGCGTCGTCTACCGCGGGCAACTCGACGAGGACTACAACGTCTCGACGCTGGAACCCGTCATCACCGGACCGGACTTCACCGACACGGCCGACGTCGCGAACGACGCGCTTCGCAACATCGACAACGTGTACGTGATGGACGACGGACGCGTCATCTGTTGCGAGGACGGGTTCGGCGGCCCCGCACGTTCGTACCCCAACGACTGCCTGTACGTCTACGAACCGGAGAACGGCGCGTCCGGTAACGGCGCCGGGCAGGGCAACGGGAACGCCGAGAACGGCGAGAACGGGTCGAGTAACGGCGAGGGCGAGGCGAGCAACTGACCCGGTCGGTTCCCCGGACCACCACCTCGATTCGCCGGCGACGAGTCGCCGGACGTCGACTCCCGACCATTTTTCGGACGCTATCGACACTGCAGCAAGCCTTTTCGATGCCCGTATGACACGTGATGTATGGACGCCGTCTTCTTCGACCTCGACGGGACGCTCCTCCACTACACGCGGGACTACGGCGACGTACTGGCGGACGCGATACGGTCGGTCGAGGGGAGGGTCGACGATGGGGCGGTCGAGGCGTACAACGATGCGTTCTTCGAAGCCTTCGGGGCGCGTGCGCCCGACCCGTTCCGGCGAGCGTTCGCCGAGGTCGGGGACGACCCGGACGCGCTCGTCGAGTCCCTCCGCGAACGCGAGGTGGCCGCCTGTCGACCGCCGGACCACGCCCGGGCGGACCTCGCGCGACTGGCAGACGAGTTCGGGCTGGGTGTGCTGACGAACGGTCTCCCGGAGTGGCAGCGACACAAACTCCGGGCTCACGACCTCGAACCGTTCTTCGACGCCGTGGTCACGTCGTACGAGGCCGGCGCTCACAAGCCCGACCCGGCGCCGTATCGTCTCGCCGAGGCGCGCCTCCCGGCCGACAGGTACGCGATGGTCGGGGACGCCGAGGACGACGTCGACGGGGCTCGGGCCGTCGGGTGGGAGACCTACGAGTACCACGGGCAGGGGTTCGGCGACCTCCCCGGCGGACTCACGTGGGAGTGAGCAGGGAGCGTCTCCTTGGCCAGAGAGAGGGAGGCCGAACCGACGGAGCGCGGGGTGCGTACCCTGTCGCGTACAGGCCGGCGGTCGGCGGAGGGGCGGTCGGGTAGCTGTTCGACCGGACTCGTCACTGACGCACGTCGACGGGCGTCGTGGTAGCGATCCAGGCGGTCGGCAGTCGTTCGTCCTGCAGCACGAACTGCTCGCCGTACGTGGGCGACTCGTCCGTGTACTGCCTGACGACGTCGACCCGGTTGCGGGTCATACGTTCGCGTACGGCGCCGGTACTCCTGAATCGCGTGCTTGCAATTTCGTCGTCCGAAAACGGACGAGAGAATGCGTGAGGTGGCCGTTCTGTCCGAGAGGCCTGGGTCGTTCAGTCGAGTTTAACGGCGGTCCCGTAGGCGATTACTTCGGAGGCCCCCTGGGAGACGTTCGAGGTTTCCATCCGGACGTTGACGACCGCGTCGGCCCCCATCTCGACCGCGTTCGCCTCCATCCGCTGGAGCGCCTGGTCGCGCGCCTCGGTGAGCAGCGTCGAGTAGGCTCTGAGTTCGCCGCCGGCGAGGTTCCGGAGCCCCTGCGTGATGTCCCGGCCGACGTTCCGCGCTCTGACGGTGTTCCCGCGTGCGATGCCGAGGACCGCGACGATTTCGCGGTCGGGGATGGTGTCGGTCGTCACGGTTGCGACCAGTTCCGGGCGAATGTCTGTCGAGATGGTTTCAGATTCCACGGGAGCTTCGAACGCCGCCGACGAGCATAAGACTGTAGTGAACGGTGCTCACACGGGTTCTGTGACGCATCTCCGTTCGATTCCTCTCGGATACGTCGGGAGGGGCACAGCGGTCGTGGCTTCCGTCGGACCCGAACCAGGTCAGTGTTTATCGGGGTTCTTCCCGTCGGCGACTGGGTCACAGGGGGCGCTCACTCAATCGCCGGATAGGGGTGTTTCCGCGGTTCCTTCTTTGCGGCCGGTCACAACGAGCGTGGCCCACATGAGGCTGCTGAAGGCGCCGCCCGCCGCACTTCCGCCGAGAACACCCCCGGGGATGGCGCCGTCGACCATCCAGGCCGTCAGCGCCCCGAGCGAACCGCCGACGAGGAGACTCACGAGCAGCGTGAACCCGAGCAGTCGGTACGGCCAGTTGTCTCTGCGACCGTCGGTTTCCGCGAAGCGGCCGGCGAACCCGCCGACGACCAGGCCCCTCATCGCGCCGAACGCGGCGACCACCGCGAACTCCGCCTGGATATTCGCCACCAGCGCCGCCGTGGCCCCCACGCCGAGACCCAGGGGGATACCGCTCCCTGTTCCGTAGCGTTCCAGTTCTGAAGCCATACTGGTGCGTTCGACCGCAGCCGTGGTAACCCCAGACGGACGTCCCCGACTCACGAGACGATGCTCTGACGACCGGAGGTCCGCCGTCTCTCGGTGCCGGGACTGTCTGGAGGGACGACGACTACCGTCGAGGAATCGAGCGTCGCGAGAGGTCTCACTGGCGGGGCGGGGGCTCGAACACGTGGCGTCGGCCCGAACGTTATGCGCCCCCGCGTCAAACTGCGCCCGTGAGGATTCGCGAGGCGGACCCCGCGGACGCTGATTCGATCCGCGACGTCCACGTCCGGGCCATCCGAGAGTTGGGAACGCAGGCCTACAGCCGAGAACAGGTCGAGGCGTGGGCAGCGGGGTGTGCGTCCGCCGAGTACGCCGAGACGATTACCGACGAGGGGACGGCGTTCGTCGTCGCCGAGGAGGACGGCAGCGTCGTGGGGTTCGGGACGATGTCGTTCGCTCCGGCGGCCGAGTACCGGACGAGCGTCGATGCCGCGGTGACCGGGGTGTACGTCGACCCGGACGTGGCGAGGCGAGGCGTCGGGAGCCGACTGTACGACGCCCTGGAGCGCCGGGCACGGAACCGCGGTGCAGAGTCACTCGGCCTCCGGGCGTCGCTCAACGCCGTCCCGTTCTACGAGGCCCAGGGATACCACCGGGTCGCGGAACGGTCACACGAGTTCTCGAGTCACGAGTCGACGGGCGTGACGGGAACCGTCGTCGAGATGCGACGGGAGATGTGAGCCGAATCGACGCGACACCCGGCGTCCGAACGGGTTTCTCCTGAAGGCTTCTCCGCTTTCCGAACGTCTCCGCTCCCAGTATATCACTGCGTGGCTAGATTCTCACCAGGCGAGACTCGAAACGGTCGTATTTCGTGTTGCATTACATATGTAAATTCGGGGTTGGGAGCGCCGCCGGTGACCGGCGCTGATGGAGACGGTCGGTGGCTCGAATCTCGCACCCGCGAGCACTCGAGGGAAAGTGACCAGAGGACCCACAGTTCCGGGCACGGTCGGGGGTACCCACGCTGTGGCGACGGTTCGTCACCGACTGTCGTCACACTCGCTCGTTTCGTTCTCTCGTAGTCGGTCGGTCTCACCGCACACCGGAGCCGCGTCTACCGTCCGATACCGGACTCGGTACTAACTCTTCGGGGCGACGAGCGGCGAACGCGTGGCGAGAATGGGAGAGCCGGTGGAGGGATTTGAACCCTCGGCCTATTCCTTACGAAGGAATCGCTCTGCCAGCTGAGCTACACCGGCACCGTCGTTCGGTGAGCGCAGTAGGTCGTTGCGTGATGAAGCAATTAAGGCTTCCGAATCAGCGGGACAGGTGGACGTCGAGACACACGTTGAGTTCGTGGGGGGCGTACGACCGGACCACCTGTTCGGTGCGGACCGTGACGTCGTACGCCGGCGCCGCGGCCGCCCGAATCGCCTCGCGGCCGGGACCGAACGGGTCGTCCTCGTGTTCGATGTCGTAGTAGTGCAGGACGCAGTCGTCGCCGGCGATGGACACCGCCGTATCGAGGAACTCGTCGGCGGTGTGCGGGAGGTTCATCACGACCCTGTCGGCCCAGTCCTCGTAGTCGCCGGCCACCTCCCTGACGTCGCCGGCAATCGCCGTAACTCGGTCGGCGACGCCGTTTTGCCGCGCGTTCGCTTCGAGGTACTCAACGGCGCGGTCGTTCAGGTCCACCGCGACGACGTCGGCCCCCCGGTCCGCGAACGGGATGGCGAACGGACCGACGCCGGCGAACATGTCGAACGCGTGTTCGCCCGGGGACACCTGCGTCGCCACCCGGTGGCGCTCGGTTGCCAGTCGCGGAGAGAAGTACACCTCGGCGATGTCCAGGCGGTACTCGTAGCCGTACTCGCGGTGGACGGTTTCGGTTTCGGTGCCGGCCAGCACCTCCCACTCGCGAACCCTGTGGGCCCCCTTGACCTTCGAGGCTCTGTTGAGGACCGTCTTCACCGGGAGGTCCGAGTCCATCACCGCCTCGGCGACGGTCCGCGCTCGCTCGGAATCCGGCTCGTCGAGTAGAACCACGTCGCCGAGGCGTTCGTACGACGGCTGGTACCCGAGCAGGTCGGCCGGCATCTCCTGTGTGTCGCGGGCCGGAACGTCTCGCTCGCGAACGTCGTAGGCGTCGGGGACCGCCCCCGGGTCCGCGACGGGAATGTAGAGCCACCCCTCCTCGACGACGATTTCGTGTTCGGCGTCGAGCAACCCCGCCGCCGCCAGATCCCGCCTGGTCGCCTCGCCGTCCTGTCGGCGGACTCTGACGCAGGAAACCTTCATGTGCGGTCGTGGCCCGCCCGCAGAGTAAGGCTGACGTTTCGGCCGGACCCAGGAGGGCAGTCTCCCGTGCGCGGCGCCCACCCGTCGCCCCCGTATAAAGCCATGACTGGTAATGCTGACCCCTTTTCCGTTCCCCTCTCCGTTCTACGAGTGCCCATCAGTTCCGTCCGGAACTCCGGACAGGTGGGCTGCCTCTGACACCACTTTTCGAGCGGTTTCTCCCCGTGTGCGTTCTCAAGACGCCACGCCTCGGGGGACGCTTACCGTGGCAGAGAACTGCCCGGGATACGGTATAGCTCAGGACAGCGATGGCGCAGGACGGCACCCGTCCGGTCGAGGAACGGCGCGCGCGGTCAGTCGTCGAGTTCTGGAGGAAACGGCGGTAGCGAAGAGAGCGACGTGAGCCGAGACCGGAGGGCGACGCGAGTCGGGCCGATGGCGGGGACGAACTCGTTCAGGTCGTGACCGTCTCGAAGGGGTGTCCGTCGGTATCGGGGTCGAACCTGTCGCCCGCGGACACGAACCAGTCGCTGACGGTGTACCGGCGGTTCTTCCGCTGGAAGGGTAACACCCACAGGAGGTCGCCGTCCTTGTACTCCGCCAGGACGGTTCGCGGCAGACAGACGACGGGGTGTTCGGGTCCCATCCGCCCCTCGCCGACGGCCGCCGTCTCGCGGAAGTCAACGAGCGTCACGTCGTTGTTGACGGCCCACTGGAGAAACTCGATTACGCGCTCCCAGGCCCGGCGGTCCGGGTCGTCGACGTGCGGGTCGGTCATGTCGATGCACCGCTCCCAGGTGTGGACGGTGACGTCGTCGAGGACGCCCATCGCCTCTATCCGGCGAAGACGGGTGATGAGCGATTCGTGCTGCTCGCCGCTCCCGCCGGGGAGCGACCGAATCCAGAGCTCTACGGTTCGGCGGTCGGACGAGGAAGATTCTGTCGCCATGAAATCCACTGTTGTACTACTACTCCGCCCGTCTACATATCGTTCGAGTCTTTTCCCGAAGTGTGGGAATAGTTCACAAACGCTGAGTGTCCGCGGACGAGGGAGCGTTTTTACTCCCACGCGGCGTCGTGTCGCACATGTACGGGGGCATCCTCCTGCCGGTCGACGGGAGCGAGTGCGCTGACTCCGCCGCGGAGAACGCTATCGACCTGGCCCGGACGTACGACGCCGCGTTGCACGTCCTGTACGTGGTCGACGTGCGGTTGGGGTACGCGGACTCGCTGGCCGACCGGCCCACCGTCGAATCCGACGCCGACTCCGGGTCACCCGACGCCGGCGACGCGGACCGCTGGTCCGAGGCGGTGAAAACGCGGGGCGAAGCCGTCGTCGACGACGTCGCCGAACGCGCACGGGCGGCGGGCGTCGACGTCGTCCCCGCCATCAAAATCGGCGACCCGGAGTCGGTCATCGTC
>JBEPXT010000070.1:0-17855 GCA_041641795.1 Salinigranum sp. | reverse complement strand
TCCGAACCAGTCTTCGGGCGTCCGCTCAGCCTCGCCCGAATCGTCCGCGTGCGATCAGCGCGACCGCCAGCACGGCGGCCAGCGCCGCCGAGGCGCCGAACCCGGGGACGGGCGTCGGCGTCGGTTTGGTCCGCGTCCCGGCGGCCGTCGTCGCCGTCGAGGACGAGGGCGCGGCGACCTGCACCGTCACCGCGGAGCCGTTTGCCACGCCGAGTTCGTGCGTCCCGGGCGACTCGAGCGCCGTCGTGACCGAGACGCGCCCGGACTCGCCGCCGGCGAGCGTGATCCGGGCCTCGCCCACGGGGTCTCCGTCCGCGAGGAATACGACCGTCGTTCGCCCGGGGACCCGGTCGTCGTTCGTCACCGTCGCGGCGAGCGATACCCGGTCGCCGGCGACGACGTCGGTCCGGTTGACCGCCACGTCCGTGACGTCGAGGCGCGCCGGTTCGCGGACGGCCACCTCGACGGAGGCCGGCGAAATCGGGACGCTCCCGCCGTCAGCAGCGCGGGTCTCGCCGGTCACGGAGAGGGTGTGGTTCCCGGGGGCGTCGAAGCGATGGGTGAACGGGACTGTCAGTCGCTCCCCGGGGCCGACCCGACCGGTCGTCCGGCCCGTCACCTCGCCGTCGACCAGGAACCGGACCGCGTACTCGCCCGCGCTGTCGCCGGCGTTTGCGACCGTCGCCCGCGCGACCAGCGTCTCGCCGGCGGCGAGCGTGACCGGACGCTGCCCCTCGATAGTTCGGGTGCCGAACGGCCCGCGGGCCCCGAACGCGTCGCCCCCGCGCTCGAAGCGAACGCGCAGGTGCGCCGGCAGCGGGCCGAACGCCCGCCGGTGTCGCTCGCGGGTCCAGACCGCCGGGGACGCCGACCCCCGGGCGTACCGGCGGCCCGCCTGCGCGACGCTCTCGTTGCCGACGGCGGCGAGGTACCCGTAGAACGTCCCGGCGTCGACGTCACCCTCGCGGGCGTTCATCCGCCGGAACACCTCGTCCAGGCTCCCCCCGGCGAGGCGCAGTCGGCGGTCGAGTTCGCCGGCGACCAGGGCGCCTTTCGTGTACTCGGCCCCGTTCGCCCAGGTCCCCGGCCGGGCGAGCACGGAATCCGACTGCGGCTTCCCCTCGCCGACGGCGAGGAACCGACGGAACTCGTCGAACTCGATGCGCCCCTGTTCGAGCGTCAGCAGCGCGCCGTAGTACGTGGCGCTCGCCTGCGTGAACCACTGAACCTCCGGGTCGAGCGCGTAGTCCTGCCGGGTGTGGACGTACTCGTGAATCCAGGTGTTGTCCGGGTGGTCGAGCGGGGCGTCGTCTCTCACCCACACGTCGGCCGGTCCGACGTTCACGCCCTCCACCGCCCACTGCACGCGATTCGTCGGGGCCGCGACGAAGAACAGTTCCGGGTCGCGTTCGCCGACGGCCAGCGCCCGGGACGCGTCGGCCAGCGACGTCAGCACCTCGTCCGGCGGGGCCGCGAGGTCCGCCTCGGCCGGTACGACGAGTCGGAACGTCTGCCCGTTTGCCTCGCGCCGAACCGTCTCGTGGTCGCCCAGGTAGGCGATGGTCTCGCCGACCGCCCCCGCCCCGTCGACGCGCCACGTCCGCTCGAACTCGGGGGCGGTCCCTCGCCCGGAGTAGCGGGTCGTGGTCGACGGGAGTCTGACGAGGGCCCACGGCCCCGGGTCTGCGAAGACGAGACCGTTGGTCGGCGTCTGGACCTGGGCCGCCGGCCTCGACAGCGACACGGTCGGCCCCGTCTCGCTGACCGTCTCGTTCACCCGGAGCCGATACGTAATCGACGGGTCGTCCCGCCGGCCGTCCCACTCGTACCACCGGTCGCCCGCCGACGAGAACCCGCGGGTTGCGGTCACCTGACTGCCCGCGGGGAGGCGGGCCTCGATTGCGGTCACGCTCTCCGGGACGGCGTACTCCATCGTGACGGTGACCGTCCCCGACTCGGAGGGCGTCAGTCGAAGCGCCGAGGTCAGTCCGAGGACGTCGCCGTCGCGGGCGGCCGATCGGGACGCCTCCGACACCGATTGCGAACGTGGACCGGGTGTCCCGGCCCGTCCGGGCGGTGAGCGGTCCCCTCCGGCAGCGGCCGTCACGGCGGTCACGGTAAACGACTCTGGATTCGACGTCCCGGCGCCGACCCGAGACGCTTCGGCGGTCCGGGACGTCGACGCCGTCGCGGCGACCGGTGCGGTCAGGAGGGCGGCGACGACGAGAGAGAGCAGGAGGACCCGGCGGACAGTCGGCATGCGTCTCCGGAGGGAGTCGAGCGGCTTAGGCCTTGGCCGCCCGCGGTCCCTCGATATCGCGCGCCTCGACCGGCCGCGCCGCTCGTCGCATCGCGGCCGGGGAGCGCCCGCCCGTGGCGGGGCCGTCGCTCACGAATTGCGAGAATCGGTACTCGACGCGGGGCAGGAGTCAGGTGGGTCTCACGCGACGTTGAAGCCTTTGTTGCGGAGGAAGTCCTCCACGCGTCCGGTGTGGTTGCCCTGGAGTTCGATCGCTCCGTCCTCGACAGTGCCCCCACAGGCGAACTTCGATTTGAGGTCCGAAGACAGGCTGTCCATGTCCACGTCCTTCGGATCGAACCCCTCGATGACCGTTACCTCCTTACCGTAGCGTCGCTCGTCGATGCGGATGGTTATCTCCTGGGACTCTTTGGCCACGTCCTCGCAGACGCAGAGTTCCTCGGGGAGCCCGCACGTCGAGCACACCTCAGACATTACAATGAGAATCTACAGGATGGGGATATTAAACAGTATCGGGACTTCGTGTCACGACCGCACCGCCGTCGCGTGTCACGGTTTCGCAGTCGGGGCCGGCACGTCCACCGCGACGGCCGACCGGCGGTCCCGGCGTCGGCGGCAGGGACGGCTAGTTCGCCGACGCGGCGGGTCGTCGTCCCCTCCGCCGGCGGAACAGTCGCCCGACCACCGGCGTCGCCTCGCGGACCATCTCGTCGACCTGCCGGATGGCCTCGTCGGCCGCCTCCCGGCTCACGGTCCCGCGGTAGTGCGCCCGCTCGTAGGTCCGGGTCACCTCGATTGCCCGTTCGTCGACGCTGAGGTGACCCAGCGACTGCAGGTACGCCCGCGGGGTTTCGCCGGTCCGCCGCGGCCGGTACCGGCGCTCGAGCAGGTACTCCAGGCGGGCGAACGCGCGTTCGACGTCGTCGACCGGGTCGCCCCTGCGACCCTGGACCCACATCCAGACCGTCCGGTAGGTCCACCTGGCGGCCCCGGACCGGCGAGCGCCCGCGACGAGTCCGGCCACCGCGACGGCGACCAGCGCGACCGTTCCACGTGACGGCATCTCGGGCAGCAATCCGCCGCTGCTCTCCTCCTCGTCGGTCGACTCGGGCGCGATGAGCCCCGCCTGGGGCGTCCGATTCGTGCTCTCGGCGAATCCCGGTGGTTGCCCGCCGGCGGTGACGTTCACCGTCCCGTTCGACGCGCCCTCGCTCGCCGGCGTGGGAGTCGGCGTCGGCGTCGGTTCCGTCTCGCCGGTGTCGACGCCGGACTCGCCGCTCTGTCGCGCTTCGGCCAGCCGCGTTCGCTCCGCGGACTGGCGCGGACCGCTCGGCGTCGGGTCGAACCTGACCCACCCGACGTCGGGGAAGTACACCTCGACCCAGGCGTGGGAGTTCAGTCCCCGGACGACGTACTCGCCGTTGCCCGTGGCCTCGCCCGGCGTGTACCCGGTCACGAACCGCGCCGGGACGCCCTGGGACCTGAGGAGCACGACCATCGTGGTCGCGTAGTACGTACAGTACCCGGCGTCCATCTCGAAGAGGAACGAGTCGGCGACGTCTCCCTCCGGCCGTTCGACGGTGAGGGAGTAGCGCTTGTTCTGCTTCAGCCACTCCCGGACAGCCACGGCCTTGTCGTAGGGGTTGTCCTCCTCGCCGGCGATGTCCGCTGCGCGCTCCCGCACTCGGTCGGTCGTGCTGGCCGGCAACTGGAGGTACGGCTGGACCCGCTCCGGGTAGTCAGTTCCCGACCGCCGCAGTTGCTCGCGGGTGTACTGCGGCACCCGGCTCACCACCGTGTAGCGCTCACCCGGTTCGAGGGCCGCCCTGGGTTCGAGGCTCCCCTGCGTCGTCACCGACATCGTGTCGGCGAGGGGGTCGCCGACGCTCACCGGCCGCCAGGCGGCGGGCATCACCGTGAGTTCCGTCTCGGGACGCACCGTCTGTTCGAGGGTCCGTGCGGCCCCCGGCGGCCCTTCGAGGCGGCCCTCGTACGGTCTCGCCTCGCCGGTCCGGACCCACCCGTCGCCGGTGTAGCGGTCGTAGGCCGCAGTCTCCCAGTAGTCGGGGCGGGGGCTCTCGACGGTGAACCGGACCTTCGGCGAGAGGCGGATGCTCCCCAGCACCTCGATTCGGTCCTGGGAGTCGACCAGGCTCGCCTCGATGGTCGAGGTGCCCCGGTCGGGCACCAGCGGCTGGGACGCCCCGCCTGGTGCGACCGGGACCAGCACGGAGAGCAGCACCACCGCCGCGACGACCATCGTCAGCCTGTCGAGCTGGGCGCTCGCGCCCCCCTGCCGGTCGAGCGTCCCCAGTCCGACAGTCGCCACGGCGGCGGCCACCCCCGTGACGGTTGTCAGCGCGCCCGCGTCCCCCGTCAGCACGAAGAAGCCGAGAGCGCTGCCCCCGGCGACCACGCTCCAGACGTACCGGCGCTTGAGCGCCATGTACCACGACAGGAAGAACGGCCCCGGCGTGATGGCCATCGCCCAGACGCCCGCCTCGGTGAGTCGGAGCACCGACAGCCCGGTCAGGAGCGCCAGCGTGTCGTTGGCGAGGCGGGCCGGCGACAGGAGCGCCAGCTGGCTCTCCGGGATGGAGTAGAGGTACGCCAGGAGCCCCCCGACCAGGAGGGCGAGGGCGAGGGCGACGGCCCGCCGAACGGAGAGGACGCTGGCGAGGACCGTCGCGAACACGAGGGTCCCGGCGACCACCAGGAGGTACGTGCTCGAGGTCCCCACCACGTCCGTCACGTGGTAGAGGACGCTTCCGTACGTCGCGGTCAGCACCGCCACCGCCGCCAGCGCGCCGTACCGGAACCACCCGCCGTCGAACCGCTCACCGACGTCGGTGGCGGACCCGAGTCGCGCGCTCATCTCTCCACCCCGCTGTCCCGGCCGATGTTCATCCTTCCACCCCGCTGTCCCAGGCGAGCTTCTGGGCCTGCGTGACCGTGGGCTGTGACGCGGCCGTCGCCGGGCCGGGAGCGACCGTCGGCGTCTCGACCGGCGCGTCGGTCAGGTCCTCGAACTCGCGGTCGGTCCCCCGGATGACCACGCGCGTCGTCTCGCCGGCCTCGACGAGGATGTCGGCCCCGTCCGCGACCAGGTCCCCGTCCGGCGCCCGCGCGAGGTGTTCGAGCAACTGCTGGCGGTCGCCCCCGCTGACGGTGATGTCGCCCCCCGGCGTCGAAAGCTGGACGGGAATCCCGGCGTCGAGAAACGGGAGACAGACGCTGGCCGCGGCCTCCGCCATCGCGTCCCCGCGCCCGTCCGCCGCGCCGGCGGCGACGGTGACGGCGTTGGACTCGTCCTCGGCGGCGAAGACTTTCACGACGAGGTCGTCGCGCTTGGCGCTGGACTTCCAGTGGATGTCGCGGAGGGCGTCGCCGCGGTCGTACGCGCGGAGGCGGTCGAACTCGTCCCGGGCGGGGTGGCGGCCCGGTTCGTGCGCCGACAGCAGGTCGCGTTGCGCGCCGACGGTCAACTTGTGAACCCTCGGGTAGACCAGCACGCTCTCGCGAGCCACCGGGGTGAACCCCCGCTCGAACAGTCCCAGCACGTCCCTGGCGCGGACCGAAACGGGACCGAACGTGTGCTCCCCGCGGGTCAGGTACGTCACCTCGTAGGAGAGCGGGTCGCCGCCGACGGTGGCCTCGAGGTACCCGTCCCCGTCGAGTCCGTCCGGAACCCCGTCGTTCACCACCGCCGCGAACGGTTCGGCGACCTGGAAATCGAGTCGGACCCGGCCGCCCTCACCCGGAAATCCGTCCCCGGGAACGTCGCGGGTGACCGACGGTTTCGAGAGCGTCCGGATCTGGTGCCACCCGGCGACCAGGCTGACGACGGCGCCCACGACCACGGCGTCGAGCGACCGCGGTCCGAAGACGACGGCCAGGGCCGCCCCGAGAATCGCCACGCCGCCGACCGCTTTCCCCCGTCGGGTCAGTCTCATTCCACGCGAACCGAGTCGAGTGCGCGGTCGACCATCTCCTCTCCGGCCCGCTTTCCGCCGCCCGTCCGGATGCGGTGGCTCCACACCGTCGACACCTCCGTCTGGACGTCGTCGGGGACGACGTAGTCGCGCCCGTCGAGTGCCGCCCGCGCCTGCGACGCCCGCACGAGGGCGATGGCGCCGCGGGGGCTGACGCCCAGTTGCGAGTGTTCGCGGGTGTACCCCGCGAGACGGGAGACGTACGCCCGGACCGGTTCCCTGACCGTCACGTTCGAGACGACCTCTCGCGCGCCGCGGACGTCGTTGATGCTGGCGACCGGTTCGAGCGACTGTATCGGGTGGGTGCCCGCCACCCGCCCGAGCAACTCCGTCTCGTCGCCGGTCGACGGGTAGCCCAGCCTGAGTTTCTTCATGAACCGGTCGACTTCCGCTATCGGCAGGTCGTACGTCCGGTTGGGTTCGACGTCGTTCTGGGTGGCGATGACGGTAAACGGGTCCGGCACGAGGTGGGTCTCGCCGTCGACGGTCACCTGCTGTTCCTCCATCGCCTCGAGGAGCGACGCCTGCGTCTTCGGCGGCGCGCGGTTTATCTCGTCGCCGAGGACGACGTTGGCGAACACCGGACCCGGCTTGAAGTCGAACTCGCGGGTCTTCTGGTTGAAGACGTTGACGCCGGTGACGTCCGAGGGGAGGAGGTCCGGCGTGAACTGGACGCGCTTGAACGAGCAGTCGAGCGACGTGGCGACGGCCCGCGCGAGCATCGTCTTCCCCACGCCGGGGACGTCCTCTAACAGCAGGTGTCCCCGGGCGAGTATCGTGATGGTGATGTGCTCGATTGCCTCCGGGTGGCCGACGATAACGCGCTCGACGTTCTCGCGAATTCGGTCGGCTAACTCCGCGACTGCGTCGACGGACATCGAGACGTCCTCGAAGTCCGCTTCCTGTGTGTGTGCGTCAGTCATGGTCGGGTGTGACGGGCGCAGCGGTCGGGCGGTGGGCTCCCAGGTGACCAGGCGACGTGCGATTGGGTATCACGGGTCGTTCCTGTCTGTTGTACTGGTCGTAGTCACCTAACGTTGCTGGCTGGGGGTCTCGCGGGCGAGTCCGGAGTCGACCCGGTCCGCCGCGGAGGCCAGTCGTCTGTCGGTGTGGGATTCGCGCTGCGGGGTCGGTGCGCCCTCACTGCTCACATCTTTGCCTGGGTTTACCACACTATGTGTCTTGCGCCGGTCTGCCAGGTGTGCGGTCCGCCCTCGTCCCCGTTGCCGGCTTCGCCACTCGTCACCACCCCGGCGCTCTGGCCGTCCCTGTTCCGTTCGCCACTCCCGGCACCCGACCACGCTCTCGGGGGACCGCGAACTCGCGTCTCCGTCCGCGGGCGCGGTCCCGGACGCTTTTATCGCTCGAAGGCGCGAGGTAGCGTATGGACGCGGTGACAGGCCCCCCGGAGAAGATGCTCGAGAACCGGGCGGACCTCACGCCGATGCTGTCGCAGTACCTGGAACTCTGCGAGGCGTACGACGAGTCGCTGGTGCTGTTCCAGGTCGGCGACTTCTACGAGGCGTTCTGCGACGCGGCCGCCGAGGTGGCCCGCGTCTGCGAGGTGACGCTCACCAAGCGGGAGGACTCGACTGGACGGTACCGCATGGCGGGCATCCCCATCGACAACGCGGCCTCGTACCTGGAGCGCCTGCTGGACGCCGGCTACCGGGTCGCCATCGCCGACCAGGTCGAGGACGCCGAGGAGGCGTCCGGGCTGGTCGACCGGGCGGTCACCAGGGTCATCACCGCCGGCACCGTCGTCGACGACGAACTCCTGACGGCCGACGACTCGAACTACGTGGCCGCCGTGGCCGCGAGCCAGGCGGCGGCGGACCCGGCATCGACGGACGGTGCGTACGCGCTCGCGGCGGTGGATGTCTCGACGGGCGACTGCTTGGTGACGAGCGTCGGCACCGCCGAGCAACTCGTCGCCGAACTCGAACGCCTCGCGCCGGCCGAACTGCTGCCCGGCCCCGCGGCGTCCGTCGACCCGGACGACGTGAACGCCGAGTTCGTCTGCACAACCTTCGACGAGTCGGCGTTCGACGTCGAGACGGCCCGCGACAGGGTGGGCGGGTACGTGGGGCGCCCGGACGCCGTGGTGGCCAACGAGACGGAACTGCGGGCCGTGGGCGCCGTCCTCGCCTACGCCGAGTACACCCAGGGCGGCGACCGGCTGGAGTACGTCTCGCGGGTCACCCGGTACGACCCGCGAGAGTCGCTCCAGCTCGACGCGACGGCCCTGCGGAGCCTCGAACTGTTCGAGTCCCGCAGCGCCCGGTCGGGCGAGACGGTGCTCGCGGTCCTCGACGAGACGGCCTGCGCGCTGGGCCGTCGCCGCCTGTCCCAGTGGCTCAGGCGACCGCTCGTGGACCGAGAGGCCATCGAGATGCGACTGGACGCCGTCGGCGAACTGGCCGACGCGTCGCTGGCGAGAGCGGCGCTCCGAGACCACCTGAGCCAGGTCTACGACGTCGAGCGACTCGTCGGCCGGGTGTCCCGGGGCCGCGCCAACGCGCGGGACCTCCGGTCGCTGAAGGCGACGCTGGACGTGGTCCCCGAGGTCAGGGACGCGCTGTCGGACGTCGAATCCGACCGCCTCCGCGACCTCCGGAGTCGCCTGGACGAGATGCGCGACGTCCGCGACCTGGTGGAGACGGCCGTCAGGCCGGACCCGCCCCAGGAGATTACCGAGGGCGGGGTCATCCGCGAGGGGTTCGACGACGAACTCGACGACCTGCGGGCGACCGAACGAGAGGGGCGCGAGTGGGTCGCGGATCTCGAAGCCGGCGAACGCGAGCGGACCGGCATCGACTCGCTGGAGGTGGGGTACAACCAGGTCCACGGCTACTACATCGAGGTGACGAACCCGAATCTGGACCGGGTGCCCGAGGACTACCAGCGGCGGCAGACGCTGAAGAACTCCGAGCGGTTCTACACGCCCGAACTGAAGCGCCGCGAGGACGAGATTCTCGGCGCCGCCGAGCGCGCCGACAAACTGGAGTACGAACTGTTCACTGACGTCCGCGACAGCGTCGCCGCGGAGGCCGAGCGCATGCAGTCGCTCGCGGACGCCCTCGCGGAACTCGACGTGCTGACCGCGCTGGCGACCGTCGCCGTCGAGAACGGGTTCGTCAGGCCGACGTTTCACGACGGCGGCATCGACATCGAGGCCGGCCGTCACCCCGTGGTCGAACGGACCCAGGGCGAGTTCGTCCCGAACCCGACCGACCTCCGGCGGGGCGAGGTGGCAGTCATCACCGGGCCCAACATGTCGGGGAAGTCGACGTACATGCGACAGGTCGCCCTCGTCGTCGTCCTCGCCCAGGTGGGGAGTTTCGTCCCGGCGGACGCCGCGCGCCTCCCCGTCGTCGACCGGGTGTTCACCCGCGTCGGCGCGAGCGACGACATCGCGGGCGGGCAGTCCACGTTCATGCGGGAGATGGCCGAACTCACGGACATCCTCCACAACGCCACCGGCGACTCGCTGGTGTTGCTGGACGAGGTGGGCCGCGGGACGAGCACCGTCGACGGGCTGGCCATCGCGTGGGCGACGACCGAGTTCCTCCACGACGAGGTGGGGGCGACGACGCTGTTCGCCACCCACTACCACGACCTGACGGCGCTGGCGGCCGACCGGGAGCGCGTGTCGAACCTTCACTTCACGGCCCGCCGCGACGGCACGGACGTCACGTTCCTCCACCGCGTCTCCGAGGGGGCCTCCTCGTCGTCGTACGGCGTGGAGGTGGCCCGGATGGCCGGCGTCCCCGACGCCGTCGTGGAGCGCTCGCGGACGCTGGTCGAGGAGGGCGTCCCGGCCGGCGACGACGGGGACGGCCGCGTCGCTCCGGAGTCGGGCGACCCCGGCGCGAGGTCGGCCGACTCGGCGAACGCGACCGAGACGCCGGAGTGCCCCGGCGACTCGCCGTCCACGGGGCCGAACCAGGCGACGCTGACCGGCGGCTACGTCGAGGACCCCTCCGGGGCCGGCGAGGCGCGCGCCCGGACGAACGGGGAGGGAGACGGCCACCTCGATTCGACGGGGCGGGCCGACCACGCCGACGGGCCGGCGTCGAGCGACCGCTCCGAGGCCGACGAGGCGCTGGCGGCTATCGCGGCGGAACTCCGGGCGACGAACGTCGCCGAGACGACGCCGCTCGAAGCACTCAACACGCTGCACGCCCTGAAACGAACACTGGATGAATCCTGAGTTCCGCCAGCGAACCACCCTCTCCACGACCGATGACCGCTGAAGAACTGCCCAGTCGCGTCGCTCGACTGGACCCCGAGACGGTCGCCCGGATAGCCGCCGGCGAGGTGGTCACTCGCCCCGCGAGCGTCGTCCGGGAACTCGTCGAGAACAGCCTCGACGCCGGGGCCACGCGCGTCTCGGTGACCGTCGACGGCGACGGCACCGACCGCATCAGCGTCGCCGACGACGGCCACGGGATGTCGCGGGCGGACGCGACGCTCGCGGTCCAGCGCCACACCACGAGCAAGGTGTCCTCCCACGCGGACGTCGAACGCGTCGAGACCCTCGGATTCCGCGGGGAGGCCCTCCCGAGCATCGCGTCGGTGGCGACGCTGGAACTCGTGACCAACACCGGCGGTCCGGACGGCGTCCGCCTGACGGTCCGGGACGGGGACGTCGAGACGGACCCCGCCGGTCGCGCTCCCGGGACGACGGTCACCGTCACGGACCTGTTCCACAACCGACCGGCCCGCCGGAAGTCACTCGCCAGCCCCGAGACCGAGTTCGCCCGCATCTCCGACGCGGTCACGCGGTACGCCCTGACCCGCCCCGAGGTCCGGTTCTCGCTGACCCACGACGGCCGCGAGGTGTTCGCGACCCAGGGGTCCGGCGAGTTCGCGGAGGCCGTCCTCGGCGTCTACGACCGGTCGGTCGCCAGTCAGAGCACGACGTTCGACCACCGGACGGCGGTGGAGTCGGGGAGCGAGTCGCACCCGGTGCGCGTCCGCGGTCTCCTGGTCTACCCCTCGGTGACGCGGGCCGGTCGCGACCACGTCCACGTCGCCGTCAACGGCCGGGCCCTCACCGACGCCGCCCTCCGCCGGACCGTCGCGTCTGGGTACGGGACGCTCCTCCCGAACGGCCGGGAGCCCATCGCCGTCGTCACCGTCGCCGTTCCCCCGGCGCTCGTGGACGCGAACGTCCACCCGGCGAAGGAGACGGTCCAGTTCACCGAGGCGGACGCGGTGCTGTCGGCCGTCGAAGGCGCGGTCCGGGACGCCCTCTCGACGGCGGACCTCCGGCGGTCGGGCGACCTGGCGATGGACCTGGACTCGACGCTCGCGCCGGTCGAGGGGCGAACCGCGTTCGAGGACGTCTCGGTCATCGGCCAGTTCCGCGGCCTCTACCTGCTCTGTGAGGCCGACGACGAACTGCTGGTCGTCGACCAGCACGCCGCCCACGAGCGAATCAACTACGAGCGCCTCCGGGACTCGCTCGCGGAGGGCGTCGAATCGGCCCCGCTGTCGCCGCCCGCGACGGTGTCGCTCCCGCCGAGCGACGTCGCCGTCGTCGAGGCCTCGCGGGAGACGCTGGCCGCCCTGGGGTTCGAGGTGAGCGAGTTCGGCGGCGGAACCGTCCGGGTGAGCGCGGTGCCGGCGCCGTTCGGCCGCGTCGCCGCGGCGGACTCGCTTCTTGACGTCGTCGACGCGCTCAGGGCCGGCGAGTCGCCGACGGACGCCCGCGAGGAGATGCTGAAGGACCTCGCCTGTCACCCGTCGCTGAAAGCCGGCGACGACCTCACGACCGACCAGGCGACCCGCCTGGTGAACCGACTCGGCGCGTGCGAACAGCCCTACGCCTGTCCGCACGGCCGCCCCACGGTGCTGTCGCTCGCGGAGGAGACCTTCGCCCGCGGGTTCGAACGCGGTGCGACGCGCCTCGGGTGACTCGCCGTAGGTGACTCTCCTCGGGTGACTCACCACGCCTTGCAAGAGGGACAGACCCACCGGTCGTCGTCGCGCCAGCGAGTCCGGGCCGCCGTTCCGCAGGCCGCGCACGCGGCGCCGTCGGGGTCCCACCGGTAGGTACCGGCCACCGGTTCGGCGTCCGGCGCGTCGTCGCTGGTCGCTCCGCTCTTCGACGGCGTCGCCGCCTCCGGCGCGGCCGACGCCGCCGTCTCCTCGCCGTCGGCGTCCTCGCCGCCGGCGCTCCCCTCGCCCGCGTCCTCGGCGTGTTCGCCGGGTCCGGCACCTTCGTCGGTTTCGGGGTCCTCGTCGCTCGCGTTGCCCCCCAGGAACTCGTCGAGCGACCGGTTGGATCCCATGTGCCCGAGGTCTCTCCGGCGGGACTTAGCCGTGACGACGCGCCCGCGGCGTCCCGGGGCGGGGAGGCGAACTGGTCCGGTCACCCCTGAAAAACCCTGGGCCGCCGGGGCGTCAAGAACCAAGTGACTCCCCGCCGAAGCGGTGGGTATGGTAAGCGTCGTCGTATTCCTCGCGGAGTTGCTCGGGAGCGTGGGTCGCCTGATAGTCATCTTCCTGCTGGACGTGGCCCTGTCCGGTCCGCTGTCGTTCCTGGCGTTCGTGATGGGCGCGCTGCTCGTGACGGTCTCGCTCGGGGCGTTCGGCTACCTCGTCCTCGGTGCGGTGGTCGACCTGCTCGGCGGGACTATGTGGTCGCCCGGTCGTACGCCGCCGCGGCGAGGCTGAGCGCCGATTCGAGGTCCGGGCCGAGCGGTGCGCCGACCACGAGGCTGTCGGCGTGTTCGAGCACTGCGGCCATGTCCGCCGCCACGTCGTCGACGGTGCCGGCCATGCTGAAGGCGTCTATCATCTCGGGAGTCACGAGTCCGAACGCCTCCCGGAACTCCCCGGCGCTGATTCGGTCGCCGATTCGCTCGGCCCGGTCGCGGTCCAGGTCGTGGCGGTCCAGCACCGGCGGCGCCGCCGCTCCGGCGATGAACGCCACCGGCGGCCGTGCCGCCTCTCTGGCGGTCTCGCGGTCCTCGTCGACGCTGACGCTGGCGTAGGCCGTGAAGTCGAACGCCCCCAGGCCGTCCAGGCGGTCGGCCGCGCCCTCGGCCACTCGCTCGCTCGCCCACGCGAGGTCCGCCGGGTGAGACCCGTTGAACAGGAGGCCGTCCGCGTGCTTGGCGGCCATCCGGCACATGTGGGGGCCCTCGCCGCCGACGTACACCGGAATCTCGCCGGGCACCTCGAAGTTCAGCCCCGCGTCGTTCGCTTCGAAGGTCCCCTCGTGCGTGACGCGTTCGCCGTCCCAGAGTCGGCGCGCGACCCTGAACGCCTCCAGAACCGACCGGAGTCCCCGCTCGTCGGCGAGCGCCAGGTTCCGGAGCGTCGACCGGTCGCCCGGCCCGATGCCGAACACCGCCCGGCCGTCGCTCGTCTCGGCGACGGTGGCCGTCTTCGCCGCGAGCGTCACCGGGTGCATCTCGTAGGGGTTCGCGACGCCCGGACCGAGGCGGACCGATTCCGTCTCGGCGGCCAGTCGAGACAGGACGGCGAACGGGTCGCGGTTGTTGTAGTGGCTCGACAGGAACACCGTGTCGTAGCCCTCGTCCTCCGCCAGCGTCCCGAGTTCGACCACTCGCTCGACCGGGTGCTCGGGCGTCAACTCGACGCCGAGCATCGCGTCCGCGGGTCGCTCCCGCCCCTCGTCACTCATGGGACCACCCCCGGAGCGCCTGGCGGACGAAGTCCGTCTCCACGTCGCGGAAGTGCGCCGCCGACGTCGCGTGGTCCCCGAACTCGAAGTCCCGGACGACCACGACCGGCGTCCCGTCGTCGCCCTCGCCCGCGACGAGGTTCGCCGCCCCGGCGAGTTCGTCGACGACGCTCTCGACCGTGACGCCGAGTTCTCGCCCGTCCCTGTCGCGTTCGCCCCGCCAATCGCGGTTCGCCGCGAGGCCGGCCCACCCGATTGCGACGCCGCGCTGACCGTGCCGGAAGGGCCGCCCGCAGGTGTCGGTGACGACCACCCGGTCGGCGGGGAGTTCCCGGCGCAGACGCTCGGCGCTCTCCCCGGGTCGTTCCGGGAGCAACGCCAGGTCCGCGTCCCGGACGTTCGACCGGTCGATGCCGGCGTTGACCGTCACGTGTCCGAACCGGGTCTCGGTCAGGAGGAACGGCGCCTCCATCAGCACCTCTGTGCTCTCTTCGAGGACCGCCTGTGCGAACCGGGGGTCGCGCTCCTCGCCGGTCAGTTCCGACAGGTGCGCGGCAATCTCCCGCGCCCGTGGTCCCGGGGGGTACGCCTCCAGGTCGGCGAGTCGGCCCTCCGCCTTCGAGACGACGGTACTCGCCACGCAGACGACGTCGTCGCTCCGGAGGTCGGCCCGGTCTCGTATCAGCGCAGCCAGGTCGTCACCGGGCTCGACTTCCGGGACGTTCTCGACGGCGAACAGTTCCATACGCGTCGCTGGTGACGGGCACAAAAAAGCGCGCCGTTGGTGGTGAACTGGGCCGGTACCGGGACTGTCGCTGTCGCGGCCTGTCGCCGCTGCGGCCTATCGCTGTCGCGGCCTGTCGCAGCCGGGCTAGCCGCGGCGCACGTCGACAGCGAACGACCCGTCTTCCACGTCCAGGTGCATCAGCGTCGCCTCGCTCGCGGGACTGGCACCGGTCGCGCTCCCCGGATTGAGAAGTCGAACGCCGTCGACTCGCTCGTCCACGACTTCGTGGGTGTGCCCCGCGACGCCGACGGCGTCGGGACCGCCGTGGCTCCTGACCGTCTCGACGACGCGGTCCCGGTAGGACATCGTCGGGCCCGACCCGTGGGTCACGACGAACTCGACGCCCTCAAGCGTCACCGTCTCGACGTGCGGGAGGTCGAATCCGTCGACGTCCATGTTCCCTTCCACCGCGGTGAACTCGCCGTCGGCCAGCGTCCGCATCTCGTCGTAGGCCGCCGTCGAATCGAAGTCGCCGGTGTGGACGACGTGGTCGGCGCTCGCCACGTCGTCGGCGACCCAGTCTGGCAGGTCCGATGCCCGGGAGGGGATGTGCGTGTCCCCGAAAATGACTACCTCCATGGCCTGTTTACCGGTGGGAAACGCAAAGACGTTATGTCACACGAAACTGAGGTTCCCCCGTCCGAGACGACGCCACACGTCGCTCGGAGGACGAACTGACCCGCTCCGTGGCCGCTCCTGCCACGGCACCAACTACCTTGGTCCCCCGGGTCCAAATCCGACCATGGCCCACGTCGTCACCTGCTTTCTCCGCAACCGCGCCGAGGTGTTGTTGACCCGTCGAAGCGACCAGGTCGGGAGCTATTCCGGGCACTGGGCGGGCGTCTCCGGCTACGTCGAGGACGGCCCGGCGAACGCCGTCCACGACGCCTGGCGCGAACTCCGCGAGGAGACGTCGGCCCCCGGTGCGACGCTCGTCCGCTCGGGGACTCCCGTCGAGGTACGCGACGGCGACACGGAGTGGACCGTCCACCCGTTCCTGTTCGACGTTCCGACGCGGGACGTGACGCCGAACGAGGAACTGGCAGAAATCGAGTGGGTCCCGCCGACGGCCATGCTCGACCGCGAGACGGTCCCGGGGCTGTGGGAGGTATACAGGGAGGTGGCTCCGTCGGTCGAGTCGGTCGCCTCGGACACCAGACACGGGTCCGCGTTCCTCTCCATCCGCGCCCTCGAAATCCTGCGCGACCGGGCGGCGACGGCGGCGGACTGGGACGCCGTCGCCGCCGTCGGCAGGGACCTGCGCGACGCCCGCCCCGGCATGGCCGCCGTCGCCAACCGAATCAACCGGGTGCTGTTCGAGGCCGACAGGGACCCCGACGCGGTCCACGCGGCGGCCCTCGACGCCCTTGACCGGGCGCTCGACGCCGACGACGCCGCGGCGCGGACGGCCACCGAGTACCTCGACGGCACCGTCGTCACCCTCTCGCGGTCCGGGACCGTCCTCTCGGCGCTCCTGCTCGCGATGCCCGACGTGCTGGTCGCCACCTCGAACCCGGGCGGGGAGGGCGTCGGCGTCGCCGAAACGCTCGCCCGGTCGGACCTCGACGTGACGCTCACCTCCGACGCGGCCCTCGCACACCTCCTCGGCGAGGGCGAGGCGGACGTGGCCCTCGTCGGCGCCGACGCGATTCTCGGCGACGGGACCGTCGTGAACAAGGTCGGAACCCGCTCCCTGGCGCTCGCGGCCGCGAGGGAGGACGTGCCGCTGTACGTCGTGAGCGCCCGCGACAAGATTCGCGCCGACGAGTCGTTCACCTCCGAGACGCGCCCGGCGTCCGACCTCTACGACGGCCGCGCGCCGGTTTCGGTCGCCAACCCGGCGTTCGACCGCACGCCCGCGGACCTCGTCGACGGCGTCGCCACCGAGGACGGACTGCTGGACCACGACGACATCCGGGACGTCGCGGCCCGACACCGGGAGTACGCCACCTGGGACCCCGAGCGCGACGGCTGAGGCGACGCCGACGACGCACGCGGCGCTTCGACTGCCGGCCCGGCGACACGATTACGGTTCGGTCGGGCGATGCTCCGGCATGAACGTCCACGAGGCTCTCGACGGACTCGAAGGCTGGGTTCGGTCCCGCCAGGCACAGGCGCCTGTCTCCTCCAGCGTCAGCGACATCGACCGGTTCACCGACTGCGAGCCGCGAGACCCCCATCCGGACGTCGACGCGGCGGACCTGTCGTTCGGTCCCTCGACCGGTTCGCGCGCCCTCTGGAGTTCGCTTCCCCCCGCTCGCCCCGCCCGGGTCGAGACGCCGCTTCGCTTCCCTTCGCCGGTCGAGTCGCCTCACCCCGACAACGACACGGTGCGTGGCGTCAGGTGGCGCGGCGAGGGGCGCGACGCGGACGCGTCGGCCGTCGTCATGCTCCACGGGGCGTACGCAGAGTCGTTCACCGCCGAGCGTCTCCTCTCGGGTCCCCTCTTCGGCAGGGACGTGTCCGTCTTCGCCCTCGAAGCGCCCTACCACATGACGCGGGCGCCGGCCGTCTCCGACTACTCCGGCCAGTACCTCCTCTCCGGCGACGTCCCGCGGTTCGTCGACGGCCTGATTCAGGCGGTGGCGGACGTCAGAGCGCTCGTCGCTTCGCTCCGGGAGGCGGGCTACGACTCGGTGTACCTCTTCGGAATCAGCCTGGGCGGGAACGTCGCGGCCCAGGCGGTCACGATGGCCGACGTCGACGGCGCGGTCCTGGCGATTCCGGCCGTCGACCTGTTCGAGACGGTGCTCCGCTCGCCGATAGCCGCCGGCGTCCGCCGAGAAGCCGAGGCCGCCGGGTTCGAGATGTCGGCCGTCTGCGACGCGATGCGCCCGGTCACGCCGCGACTGCTCGGCACCCCCGTTCCGGACTCCTCTCGCGTCCACGTCCTGTACGGCCAGTGGGACCGGCAGGCCCCCGCGGACGCCGTCGAGGCGTTGCTCGACGCCTGGCCCGGGGCCTCTGCGGTCCGGTACCCCGCGGGTCACCGGACCATGGGAATGCGCATCCTCGGCCTCCGTCACCAACTGGCCGGGTGGCTCGACGCTCAACTCGCTGCCGACCGGAGGGAGTAGCGCCACCGCGCCGAGGCCGGTTCCCGCGCTCGTCCGGCGAACGCCGGCCTTCTCCCCCGGCGAGGGACGTACTGCGCGT
>JBEPXT010000069.1:0-18283 GCA_041641795.1 Salinigranum sp. | reverse complement strand
TTCTCGCGGCGGATGTGTCAGGTGTTGTGGAAAAAGACCTATCCTCGTGGACGGCGTTGTCCCTCGTAGGACCGTCGGTATTCACTGCCTCTGACACGCCCGGCGGTCCGATTTCGACTCGCCCCGGCGGGTGCGGGGACTCGTTCTGTACCCTCAAGACATATATTCTAGCCACCGAGAGGTCATCTGGATGCGAACACCCTCCCGGACAGCGATTCGGGCGTTTCTCGTGGCGGTGCTTCTGGTCACCGGTGGCACCGTCCTCGGTGGCTACGCGGCCGCGAGTGCGGACACCCCGTCCCCCGGAGATGCCCCGCGCGCGACGGCGTCGCCGTCTCCCACGACCGAAACGTCCGTTTCGACGACCGACGGCCGAGCGTCGAACGCGGAGACTGCCGCCCCGCAATCTCCGTCCACGGTCGACCTCGAATCGAAGATCAATCGCTCGAACGTCACGGAGGCCGGCGACGTCACCGGCCAGTTGACGGTGGTGGCGACCCAGGGCTTCTACGTCTCGGACGAGAACGCGGAACTCGTCGCGTTCTCCGAGGACGGGTCGGTCGTCTACCACGACGATACGTACAAGGTGTACTTCGACGTCGACCCCGTGCCCGGTGCGCAGTACACCGTCGAGTACGTCGCTGCCAAGCACCTCCCGCGCAGTGAGTGCGACGACGGCCGGTGTACGCGGAACGTCGTCAAGCGAGTCAACCTCACGACGGGCGAGGAGTCGACTGTGTACGCCAGGAAGACGCCCCGCATCTACTCCGCCCGGTGGCACGACGCCGACAGGCTGAACGACACGCACCTCGTCGTGGCCGACATCGTCAACGACGGCGTCTACGCCGTCGACACGCGCACCAACGAGACCGTCTGGCGGTGGAACGCGACCGACATCTACACGCCGGAGATGGGCGGCAAGGAGGGCGACTGGACCCACATCAACGACGTGGAGGTCCTCCCCGACGGCCGCGTGATGGTCAGCGTCCGCAACATGGACCAGGTTGTGTTTCTCGCCCCGGACGCCGGCCGGAACGGGACCTGGGGCGCACAGGAGTCGTGGTCGCTGGGGACCGACGACCGGCACTCGGTCCTCTTCGAGCAGCACAACCCCGACTACATCCCGGCGAGTCGCGGCGGGCCGGCCGTCCTGGTCGCCGACTCGGAGAACGGGCGCGTCGTCGAGTACGAGCGGTCCAACGAGACCTGGAACCGGACGTGGGGCTGGACCGACGCCCGCCTCCAGTGGCCGCGAGACGCCGACCGACTCCCGAGCGGAAACACGCTCGTCGTCGACTCTCACGGCGACCGGGTGCTGGAGGTCCGCCCCGACGGTCGCATCGAATGGAGCGTGACCGTGGGGATGCCCTACGACGCGGAGCGCCTCGGGACGGGCGACGAGAGCGCGGGCGGCGAGAGCATGTCCGCAATCCAGTCCCGGCAGAACGAGTCGAACGAGAGCGGCGTCCTCGGCGTCGGTCCCGACTCGATACGCCTCCCCGGCGGGAGCGGGGACGGGACGGTGGTCAGGCCGCCGTCGGGGCCGGCGGCGCAGTTCTGGCTGACGCTCAAGTCCGTCCTGCCGCCGCACGTCGTCAACGGACTGCTGTACATGTCTCCCTCGGGCATCCAGTTCTCGGACCTCGTGTTCGCGGCGGTGTTCCTCCTGACCGGCCTGGTCTGGGGCGGCCTCGAACTCCGGTGGTCCAGTCGACGGCCCCTTGCGGCGGTTCGCCGGCGGTTGGGTCGCGTGCGGCGATAGCGCCACAGCGCCACCGGTTGCAAGCGCTGCCGGGAACGGCCCGCCCCGGAGGGGCCCGTCGCCGGGTCTTTGACCCGTCGGCGTGAGCCACCGACATGGTACTGGAACGTTTCGGTGCGGACCGACCGGTCGTCGGGATGGTACACCTCCCCCCGCTCCCGGGGGCGCCCCGGTACCAGGGCGACCGCGACGCCGTCCGAGAGCGCGCCCGCCGGGACGCGAGAGCGCTCGCCGACGGCGGCGTCGACGGCATCGTGGTCGAGAACTTCGGAGACGCTCCGTTCTACCCGGACGAGGTGCCGGCGCACGTGGTGGCGTCGATGACCGACGTGGTTGGAGACGTGGTCGAGACCGTCGACCTGCCGGTCGGCGTGAACGTCCTCAGGAACGACGCCACCGCGGCGCTGTCTGTCGCCGCCGCCGCGGGCGGTCAGTTCGTCCGGGTCAACGTCCACACCGGCGCCCGGGTGACGGACCAGGGCGTCCTGACGGGTCGCGCCCACGAGACCGCACGGCTCCGCGACCGCCTGGACGCCGACGTGGACGTGTTCGCCGACGTGGCGGTCAAACACTCGTCGTCGCTGGGCGAGCGCCGCCCGCTGGAAGAGCAGGCCGAGGAGACCCTGGGCCGGGGGCTGGCGGACGCGCTTGTCGTCTCCGGTCCGGGTACCGGCCGGACGGTCGACTGGGACGCCCTGGAGACCGTCGCCGACGTCTGTGCCGGCAGGGGAGCGCCGGTGTTCGTGGGGAGCGGCGTCAGCGCCGGCACCGCCTCCAGGGTACTCTCTGTCGCAGACGGGGTCATCGTCGGGACGGCCCTCGAAGAAGGCGGGGAGACGGCGGCCCCGGTCGACGAAATGCGAGTGGCGGCGTTCGTGGGCGCCGCGCGCGAATGAGCGACGCGCCGGTCAGGCGTCGAGTTCCTCTTCGGCCAGTTCGACCGCCTTGCGTATCGCCCCGATGGACCCCATGTGACCGGCCCCGACAGTCGCTTTCATCGCTTTGGCGGGGCCGCCGGTGAGGACTTTCGGCCCGAGTTGCGCTACCGCGCCGTCGCCGACGGAGACTATCCAGCCCGGGATGTTGAAGCGGTACGGTTTCATCCGGGGCTCGAAGTCGCCGTCGCCGCCGCGTTCGTGGTCAACCAGGCGGGCGATGTTGCCCGCGACGGTCCGCGCCTCGCGGATGGCCGCCGAGGCGCTGGCCGGCACCGACTCGCCGTCTACGTCGACGACCCTGGCGGCGTCGCCGAGGACGAACGTAGAGGGCGTGAGTCGCAGGTCGTTTCGCACTACCGGCCTGTCGTTGCCCATCGCCGACCGGCCGCCGATGCCGCCCGTCCAGACCAACTGGTCGTACGCGAGGGACCCGTCGTCCAGTTCCAGTTCGTCGGGCCACGCCCTGACTATCGTCGTCTGGGTTCGGACGTCCACGTCCCGGGCCTCCAGTTCCTGCCGGACCGCCGCCTGGAAGTTCCGCGGGAACGAGGAGGCCACCTCGTCGAGTTGCTCCAGGAGGAGAATCTCGACGTCCTCGACGTCCCGCTCGGCGGCCAGCGCGGCGAGTTCGCCGGCGGCCTGGATGCCCGTCAGTCCCGCACCGCCGACGACGACCCGGCCGCCCGCTTCGCAGACCGAGAGGAACGCCTCGCGTATCTGCTCGGCGTCGGGGATGTCCTTGAGTGGGGTGGCGTGCTCGCGGACGCCGGGAAGACCGTGAAACGCCGTCTCCGAGCCGAGACAGACCGCCCCGAAGTCGTACGACAGGACCGACCCGTTCGCCAGGCGGGCCTCACCGGTCGCCGGGTCGACGGACTCGACCCTGTCGACGACTATCTCGGTCCGGTCGAGAACCTCCGTCAGCGGAACCTGCAGCACCTGTCCGATGGAGGGCCGCCGGATGACCCGGTGGACCTCGTGTCGAACCAGGTGGACCGGGTCCTCGTTCACGACTGTCAGTGCCACGTCGGAGGGCAACTGCGACTCCAGGCGCCGGGCCAGCGTGAGTCCGGCGTACCCGGCGCCCAGTACGGCGACTCGCATACCACCTCCTGGGACTGGACGGAAATGAACGTGCGGGTCCGGCGAACGCGGTGTGTCGCCGGCCGGCGTATCGACCACGAGCGCGGCGACGACGGCGCGGGAACTGTGCGGCCCCGGGAACTCAGAACAGCGCCTCGCTCTCGGAGAGAATCTCGGCCGGCCCCCCCACGGACCACACCTCTGTCTCGACGTCGCAGTCGGCCACGGCCGATTCGACCCGGTCGACGGACTCCGCGGTGGTGTTGACGTAGACGCTCGCGCCGGTGTCCGTCGAGAAGTAGACGGGGACGTCCTCCTCGGTCCGCAGTCGCCGAACCGCGTCGAACACGGCCAGGGTCCGGGGCTGCCAGTAGACCCACCCGGCCGGTCCGGTCATCGTCGTCGCGGCCAGTGACAGCGAGTCGTGTTCGGCCAGTTCGAAGGCCCGGTCGAACTCCCCCTTTCGAAGCGCGTCCCGCATGTCGGCTATCTGGCCGTGGATGTGCGCGAGGCGGGCCTGGAACATGTGGCTGTCCTCGGCCTCCGCGTGGGCCGCCTCGGTCTCCTTGTACTCGGGGACCAGGGCCGTCACGATGCGGAGTTCGTCCTCGAGAGGCGTCTCGATGCGCCTGGACCGGCAGTCGTCGTCGTTCATGCCGGCGTAGAGGTGCGAGAACGCGCCGGTGACCGCTCTCGCGGCCGAGGACGACCCTCGCCGGGCGATTGTCGAGACGTCGGGGCGCGAGAGGTCCAGGGTCGCCGCCTCGGCGAGGGCCATCGCCAGCGCCGCGAACCCGGACGACGACGACCCGAAGCCGACGTTCGAGGGGAAACTGTTCTCGCTCTCGACGCGAACCGGGTGGTCCAGCGCCGCCAGGTCGCGCACGTGGTCGACGACTGCCCGGATGCGCTCGGCGCCTCGCCCGGTGACCAGTTCGCCGTCGACCCGGTACTCGTCCTCGGACGCGTCCGGAGCGAACTCGACCGTGGTCCGGGTGTGACTCGGCGCGGTGCAGACGCTGATGCTGTCGTGGTACGGGAGCCGAAGCTCCGAATCGCGCATCCCGTGGTACTTTACGAGGCCCTGGATGGGGTGGGCCTTCGCTGTCGCCTTCATGCTCGAACGGGCGTGGGACTGTGGGTTAAACGTCCCGGAAGCGCGTGAGCCGTCGACCGTGGCGTCGGCTGCGCGACGCTCGAACCGGCGAAACCGAGGGTCGGAAGAGAATCAGTCGCTCGCGGCGTTCGGATAGTCTCGGGTCGCCTCCGTCGGGTCCGGCGTCTCCTCTGCGGCCCGGCCTCGCTGCCAGACGTTGGTCACGGATTCGCCGGTCGGCGGTGTGTGGCTCACGTCTTTCATCGTTCGTTTGGACGTCGTCCAGTCTGCCATTGGGTACCATGGTGCAGTCAGCGGTAATAAACCTTCTCAATCGAACATAATAAGATTCGATACCATACTAGGACCTATTAATCGTGGCTCGTTTCGGGTCCCATGCACGCCGTCACGACGGCCTTCGAGCGAACGCCCGACGGGAGACGACTCACGGTTTCGCGTCTCGTGGATGCCCCCGCGGACGACGTCTGGGACCTGTTCGTCGACACCAGGCGGTGGCCCGACTGGGGACCGAGCGTCGGCGCCGTCCGCTCCCGGGACGTCCGAATTCGCGCCGGAACCGACGGGTCGGTCAGAGTCTGCGGCCTCTGGGTGCCGTTCCGGGTGACGACCTGCGCGGAGTACCGGTGGACCTGGCGCGTCGCGGGCATCCCCGCCACGGGGCACCGGGTCGAACCGGTCGGCAACGACCAGTGTCGCGCCGTCTTCGAACTCCCGGTGGCGGCGGGACCCTACGCGCTCGTCTGTCGGCGGGCGCTCGAAACCATCGGTCGCATCGCCGAGGGTCGGTCCTGACCACGAGTGGACGAGGCGACCGGAACCGGGGCCGACGCCGACGCAGTCGTTCGGCCGAGACGGTGCTAACATTCCGATACCTGATTTCGATACGAACCCATTTACCGTCTCGCGGACGTACCTGTTCGTAGACTACGCCGATGGCATCCGAACTCGAATCAGCTGACGAGACCGACCCCTGTCCGGTCGTGGAGTCCCTCTCCCAGATTGGGTCCCAGTGGCGACTGCTGGTGTTGCACGACTTGCAGGAGGGCGAGAAGCGGTTCAACGAACTCAAGCGGTCGACCGGTGCGAACTCCCGGACGCTCTCGCGGGTCCTCGACGACCTCCAGGGGATGGGCTTCGTCAACCGGCGTATGGAGGAAGACGCCCCCGTCGCGACGTACTACAGTCTCACCCCAAAGGGTGCCTCCCTCTGTCCGGTCTTCGACGAAATCGAGGCGTGGGCCAGCGAGTGGCTGACCGAGGAGTGACGAACGCCTGCTGACCGAGGAGTGACGAACCTGTGTCGACGAGAGTGACGTATCCCATCTGTGCGACCAGATGCTACTACTGGGGAGGGAACCGGCCTGGGGCGGGAGAATCAGCCTGCCAACACCTGGGTCGGCGGTGACGGGCCCGACCAATCAACGAAGGGATTTGCGTAACCGGACACGTATTGTCCCAGATAAACAATGTATGGAAGAAAATACGGAATTAGTATGGATATAGCTCCACTTAATCGGTGCATTTATACTACATACCGCCGAGAATTAGATGGGCGTGACCGAGAGCGGGCCCCTGCTCGTACGGGCCACCGGCGAGCGACGCTTCGCAGGTCATCTCTCGAGGCGTATCCCACCAGCCAATCGAACGCACCTAGACCTGACGGGTTCCCTCTCGGGAACTCCGGTCGCGCCCCGCTACCAGCAGGGACGTCACCCCGGGTGGTCTTACCTCCGGAGCGGTCCGGCCCGCGAATTCACAGCGCCTGAGCGTTCGCCGCACGAACTCGTCACCGAACCGTCGGTTCGCGCCGCTACGACTCGCCGCCGTGTAGCGAATCGAACACGTAAGATAAACGCTTAATATGGCGTGCTCAGTCAGTTATCGTATCGAGAGGTACCCATGGAACCACTGCTGGCTCTCGGCGTGACAGGGGCAGACCCGCTGTGCGACCACCGCCAGCAACTGGAAGCCCGATTCCCGACGATGGTCCTCGGAACCGGCCCGGACTCGGAGGACAGGGCGGCGAGAGCCGACGTCCTGGTCGTGACCGCCCGGTGGCTGTCAGCGGTGAACGAGAACCTGCTTGCGGAGCTCAAGGCCCGGCAGAACTCGCCACAGACGGCCCTGTTCGTCGAGTCGGACGGCGACGCTCCCACGCTGGAACCGGTCGACGAGGTACTCACCCCCCCGGTGTCCTTCGAGGCCCTGGAGGCGAGCGTCGAACGCCTGGCCGACAGGGCAGCCTACGGGCGCGCGCTGACCGACTACTACCACGTTGCGGCGACTATCGCGCGCGAGGAAGCGGACGACGGGTCGGGTCTCACCGCCTCCGAACGGGAGGAACTCGAATCGCAACTGGTCGCCCTCCGCGGGACGCTGTCCGAACGGGTCGACCGGCTCGGCATCGAGGGGTACGCCGTGACCGAAGAGGGGACGGACGCGACCTGAGGCCGGACGCGACCTGAGGCCGGACGCGATTCACGCCGCCCCGTGGTCGCCTCGTCACCCCCGTCTCGATTCGCGCGCTGTGGCTGTTCCAGACCGCGGGTTTCCATACTTGGAGGTCCACCGTCATCCTCTCCGATTACACGCTTCTCGCGCCACACTCGGTCGCTGGGGTCCGACGGCGTGCGTCGATGGGCCAGAAACCGACGAGGGCCTCCAGAACTGTGTGGCGGTGCCTCCGCTCCGGACCGGCTGCAACCGAACTGCTGTTTGCAGAAATTTACAACACCTTATATAGTCGGGGGTCTCCCCATTGTGTAACGACTCCCGGCGAGTCACCCCCTGACGGATTCGTCCCCGCCAGGAAGCCCGCCGAACGGAGGTACGATGTTCAAGAATTCGCTGACGATACTTCTCGTCGTGGTACTGGTCGCAGGGTCCATCCCTGTCGGGACGAGCGCTGCTGAGGAACTGGAAGAGCCCCACTTCCAGACGTACGTTCCGGAGCCGAAGCTCACTCCGGGCGAGGACCGGACGCTCACCATCCAGCTGGTGAACGACCGCGAGGACGCCTCGATTCGCGTCAAGGACGCCCAGAACGTCCGCGCCACCGTGAAGTCCGGGAGCACAGACATCGACATCCAGTCCGGAACCCAGTTCCTGGGACGGATGGGCGAGGGGAACGTGACGCCGTTCCAGGTGCAGATTAGCGTCCCGAGCGACCTCGATGGCGACACGTACCGGCTCCCGATACGTATCGAGTACGAGGTCGACGGACAGACCGAAACCGACCTCGAGTACGCGGAACTCGAGGTCGACCGTCGCTCCCGCTTCGAGGTCCGCGAGTCGAGCGCCCAGGTGCCGGTCGGCGGCAAGGGCACCATCCGACTGGAGATGCGAAACGTGGGCGACGAGGAAGCCTCGGCGGCGGCGGTCACGCTCGAATCCACCTCCCCCGAAATCACGTTCGGGGAGGCGTCCTCGGCCAGTCGCTTCGTCGGCGAGTGGGAGGACGACCAGACGAAGACGCTCGAGTACGACGTCAGAGTCAGCGACAACGCGGCCGAGCGCTCGTACATGCTCACCGCACAGGTCGTCTACGAGGACGAGAGCGGGAGAGAGCTATCCTCGAAGACGTTCCGTATCGGAGTTACGCCGCTCCCGGAACAGCAGTTCGCCGTCGAGGAGGTCAACAGCACCCTACGGGTCGGCCAGGAAGGGACGCTCGAAGGCACCATCGTCAACACGGGGACGCTGACGGCGAGAAACGCCGTCGTGGTGTTCAAACCCGAGAGCGAGAGCGTCTCGGCCAGCGAAACCGAGTACGCCATCGGGACGCTCGAACCCGACCAGAGCGCGGCGTTCAACTTCGACGTGGGGATCGCCAGCGAGGCCGACGCCGGTCCCCGCCAGTTCACCCTGCAGGTCAAGTACCGCAACGAGCAGGGCGACCAGATAGTGAGCCGCGACATCGACGTCCGTTCCCGGGTGGGCGCCCAGCGCCCCGACTTCACCATCCGGAACGTCAACAGTTCGCTCCGGGTCGGATCCGAGGGAACGCTCCAGGGGACGGTCCACTACCGCGGCGACCGGCCGGTGTCGAACGCGGTCGTCGTGTTCGAGTCCGAGAGCGAGACCGTCACGCCGATAGAGACGGAGTACGCTCTCGGGCGGTTCAAACCGGGGCAGTCCAAGCCCTTCTCGTTCGACACGGAGATATCCAGCAGCGCAGACGCCGGCCCCCGCCAGTTCTCGTTCGCGGTTCGCTACCGGAACCCGGACAACGTCCAGCGCACCTCCAGTACGCTCGACGTGCAGACGCGGGTCGGACAGGACACGCCGGAGTTCGACGTCGCGGGCCTGGAGTCGAACGTGACCGTCGGCGGGAACGACGAACTTCGCCTCGAAGTGACGAACAACCGCGACGAGACGTACTCGGACATCTCCGCGAAGATTTACACGGAGAGCCCCCTCTCGACCAGCGACGACGAGGCGTTCATCAAGGAACTGGAACCCGGCGAGAGCGAGACCGTCGTGTTCCAGATCAGCTCCAGCGGCTCGGCCCTGGAGAAGACGTACCCGGTCAAACTCGACTTCCGGTACGACGACGAGGAGGGCGACACCGTCATCTCCGACACCTACCAGGTCGCCGTCCAGGTGTCCGAGCAGAGCGGGAGTAGCATTCCGCTCCCCATCGTCGTCGGCGTCGGCCTCCTGGTCGTCGTGAGCGGCGGGTGGTTCTACTACAGACGGCGATAATGGTTCGAAAGCCAGACCTGGAGTTCCAGCGGTTCGTCGACTGGGTCGACTACCGCATCGTCAACCACACGGGCCGGGTCATCGTGACCTTCCTGGTCATCACCGCCATCTTCGGCGTGGGCCTGGGGAGCGTCTCCACCGAGTCGGGGACCCAGCAGTTCGCCGAGGACATTCCGGCGAACCAGGCGTTCGAGCGGGTCAACGACGAGTTCGGCCCCGCCTTCGAGACGGACACCGGGAGCACGCAACTGGTCCAGCGAAGCACGAACGTCCTGGCGAAAGACGAACTCCTGCGGATGCTCAGGGCCCAGGAGAAACTCGAACAGCGGGAGGACCTCCGGGTGGTCTCGACCCGGAGCGCCGCCGGCCTGGTGGCCCAGCAACTCGACCCCAACGCGACGACGACCGAACAGCAGATTACGGCCGTGAAGCGCGCGACGCCGACGGACATCGACCGCGCGGTCCGCCGGGCCGCGAATTCGCGCGGGTTCACCGGCATCCTCAGCACCGACTTCAACCGCAAGGAGGCCTCGGCGTCGGCGACCATCGGCGTGGTCTCGCACGAACTGCCGGCGGGCCTCGCGACGGGCGGCGCCGGGCAGGGCGGGTCGAGTCCGCTGACGCCGATTCAGCTCCGGGCCACGCGCGTCGTCGGAACAGTCGGGGGTGACATCTCCGTGTTCGGCAGCGGCATCATCTCCGACGAGTTCGGGCAGGTCATCTCCGACTCCCTGCTCATCGTGACGCCCGCCGCGGTCATCCTCATCATCGTCTTCCTCGTGTTCGCGTACCGCGACCTCATCGACCTGCTGCTGGGGTCGTTCGCGCTGGCGATGACAGTCGTCTGGACGTTCGGGTTCCTCGGTCTCGCGGGCATCCCGTTCAACCAGATAATGATCGCCGTCCCCCCGCTGTTGCTCGCGGTGGGAATCGACTTCGGCATCCACGCCATCAATCGCTACCGGGAGGACCGCCTCGAAACCGACGACATCAACGAGGCCATGAAGAACGCGACCGACCAGTTGCTGGTGGCCTTCTTCATCGTGACGGGGACCACCGTCATCGGGTTCCTCTCGAACCTGGTGAGCGACCTGCCCCCGATTCGGGACTTCGGCCTGGTCGCGGCAATCGGCATCACGTTCACGTTCTTCATCTTCGGGGTGTTCATGCCCTCCGCCAAGGTCTGGGTCGACCGGCGGCGAGAGGAGTTCCCCATCCCGACGTTCAGTCAGACGCCGCTTGGGACCGAGGGGACGCGTCTCGCCAGCGCCCTCAGGGTCGGCGTCGTCATCGCTCGTCGCGCGCCGGCCGTCTTCCTCGTGTTGACGCTCGTGTTGAGCGCCGGCGTCGGCGTCTACGCGACGGGCGTCGACACCAGTTTCACCCAGGAGGACTTCCTCCCACCCGAGGAGACTCCCTGGTACCTCACGCAGTTGCCCGAACCGTTCCGGCCAGCGGACTACGACGTGGTGAAACTCCTCAACTTCCTGGAGGACAAGTTCTCGACGACACAGGGGGGGTCGGCCACCATATACGTCACCGGGCAACTGGAGAACGACGCGGTCCTCGAGGAGATACACCGGGCCGGCGAGGACCCGCCCGGCACGTTCGTCGAGCGGGGTCGGCGGGCCGACTCCGAGAGCCTCGTCACGGTCATCCAGTCCCGCGCCGCCGAGGACCCCGAGTTCCGGCGACTGGTCAACCGGAACGACGCGAACGACAACGGCGTCCCCGACGACGACCTGGACGAGATTTACGACTACCTCGAGTCGTCGTCCTCGCGGGCCGAACTGCGCGAGTATCTGGCCGAGGACCGCCGGAGCACCAAGGTCGTCTACGCCATCGAGGGGGACGCGGACAACGCCGAGGTGACCGAGGACGCCCAGCAGGTCGCCGGCAGGTTCCGCATGGACGCCATCGCCACCGGCGAAATCGTGGTGTTCCAGGCCGTCTCCGACCTCATCCTCGAGTCGGCCGTCGTGAGCCTCGCCGTCGCGCTGCTCGGAACCGCCGTGTTCCTCCTGGTGATGTACTGGCTGCTCGAAGACTACGCCAGCCTGGCGATAGCCAACCTCGTCCCCATCGCAATCACCGTGACGCTGGTGGCAGGGAGCATGCGGTTGCTCGGCATCTCGTTCAACGCCTTCACCGCCACCATCCTGGCGCTGACTATCGGCCTCGGCATCGACTACTCCGTCCACATCGTCCACCGGTTCATCGACGAGCGCACGCAACACGACCTGTTCACGGCGCTGGACCGGACCGTGCGCGGCACCGGCGGTGCACTGGCCGGGAGCATGCTGACGACCACGTTCGGAATCGGGGTGCTGGTCCTCGCCGTGCTGAGCGTCCTCGGCCAGTTCGGCGTGCTGACCGCGCTGAGCATCGCCTACTCCTTCCTGGGGTCGCTGGTCATCCTCCCGTCGGCGCTCGTCCTCTGGGACCGCGCCCAGGGGAACGACCCCGACGTGCCGATGGCCCGCCACGACACGGCGTCGACCGGCGAAGAACCGCTCGCCCCCGGTCCGTCGTCGGTCAGCCGCGACGCGCTCGGCGACGAGTCGGACGCGGACGACCGGGACTCGCGCGAGGGAGGTGACTCGTGACCGGAAACGGACGGAACGACGGGCAGTCGCAGGCCGAACACGAGGCCGTCCTGGCGCTGGAGCGACTCGGCCTGTCGAACTACGAGGCGCGCGTGTTCACCGCCCTCCAGAAACTCGGGGACGGGACGGCCCGAGAGGTCCACGAGGTCGCCGGCGTCCCGCGGTCGCAGGTCTACGGCGCCGCCGACGAACTGGAGGCCCGGGGACTCCTGGAGATTCAGAAGTCGACCCCGAAGCGGTATCGGCCGGTGTCCCTCGACCTGGCCCGGGAGCGCCTGGAGGACTCGATAGAACGCGAGAAGGAGCGCGCGTTCGACTACCTCTCGAACGTCAGGCGCGAGCAACGTGAGGGCGAGTCCCGCGACGACGTCTGGACGGTACGCGGGAACAGACCGGTGTCGAACCGCGTCGGAAAACTCGCCGCCGCGGCCGAGGACCACATCATGTTCGGCGCGGACGCGCCCGAGCAGGTGCCCGACGACGTGGTCGACGTGCTGCTCGAACGCGCCGAGGCGGGCGTGGACGTCGTCGTCGTGAGTGCGACGCCGGCGGTCCGCGACCGGTTCGACCACGAGGCGGTGACGACGTTCGTTCCGCCGGAGGACCCGACGTCCGGGTTCGACGGCCGGGTCCTCATCGTCGACGACGACACCGTCCTGCTGTCGGTCCTCTCCGAATCCGGGACGCTGGCAGAGGAGACGGCAATCTGGAGTTCCGAGACGTCGATGGCGCGAGTCATCGCTCGAATCACCGAGAACGGCATCCGCGCGCTCCTCCGGGAGTAGCTTCTGGGACACCCCGTCGTCGCTGTCAGACCCGCGACCCGATTCCGAACGCCTTGGTGGACCCCCACGAGAAGAGGACGATACCCGCGACGAAGGCGCCGAAGGCGCCGAACAGCGAGAGCGGTTCGAGCGGTTTGCCCCCGAGGAACGGTCCCCGCACGATGAGGTAGCCGGAGACCAGCGTGACCGCGAGTCCGACGGCGGCGAACGTCAGGAAGAACAGTCCGACCACGCCGAGTCGTGCGCGTCCGTCGCGGGAGAGTGCGGGGGTCCGGCCGTCGGGTGAACGACGCATACGCCCACGCTCTCGTTCCGCCTGCATGAAACTTTTCAGTCGACGGTCAGCGGCGGACGCGGAACTCCTCCAGGCCTTCGGGGGGTTCGTACTCCACGGACACGTCAGTCACGTCCGCGGCGGGACTCCCGGTGTGACACCACTCGACCATCGCCTCGACGGCGTCCTCCTCGCCCTCGAACACCGCCTCGACGCGGCCGTCGTCGAGATTCCGAACCCACCCGGACACGTTCCGGTCCTGCGCTTGCTCGCGGGTCGTCGCCCGGTAGAAGACGCCCTGGACGCGTCCCGATACGAACACGTGGGCGCGAGTGAGGTCGCTCATACACGCCGATTGGCTCAGCCGACACAAAAGCGCTGGTGGCCCGGCGGGTCGTGCGGCTACTCGATTCGGCGGCGGACAGTCGGCCCGAACCGCCGGCACCTAAGTACCGGCCTGTCGAGTGACGCATATGGACCTGTTCGGCACAGCCGGCATCCGCGGCGACGCGGTGGAACGAGTGACGCCGGGTCTCGCACTGGACGTCGGGCGCGCCGCCGGCCTGCTCGCGGCGGACGACGACGAGTCCACGTTCGTCGTCGGGAGAGACGGGCGGACGACGGGGCCGGGACTCGCCGCGGCCGTCGAGTCGGGGTTGCTCTCGGCCGGGATGGACGTCGTCCGCGTCGGCGTCGTTCCGACCCCGGCGCTGGCGTTCGCGTCCCGGGGACGCCACGGCGTGATGCTGACCGCGAGCCACAACCCTCCGACCGACAACGGCATCAAACTCTTCGTCGACGGGCAGGAGTACCCACGGGACAGAGAGCAGGCCGTCGAGGAACTGGTCGAGACCCCGCGGCGACCCGTCCGGTGGGACAGGTGGGGGCAGTCCTCGGAGGACGACCCGCTCCCGGCGTACAGGGAAGCCGTCGCCGCGTACGCGAGCGACCACGGCGCGCCCCTGGATGGCCTCCCGGTCGCAGTCGACTGCGGGAACGGCATGGCCAGTCTCGCGACGCCGGACATCCTGCGCCGCCTGGGCGGACGCGTGGTGACGCTGAACGCGAACGTCGACGGGCACTTCCCGGGCCGCGAGAGCAAGCCGACGGCCGAGTCGCTGTCGGACCTCCGGACGTTCGTCGCCGACGGAGAGTTCGCGTTCGGCGTCGGGCACGACGGGGACGCGGACCGGATGGTCGTCGTGGACGCGGACGGCGACGTCGTCCACGAGGACACCGTCGTCGCCGTCGTCGCGGAACACTACGTGCGGTCCGCCGGCGCGTCCGACCCGGTCGTGGTCACCACGCCGAACGCCTCGGCGCGCATCGACGACAGAGTCGAAGCCGCGGGCGGGCGAGTCGAGCGCGTCCGCCTCGGAGCGCTCCACGAGGGCATCGCCCGCGCCGAGGCCGACGGCGGCGACGTGGTGTTCGCCGCCGAACCGTGGAAGCACATCCACCCCGGGTTCGGTGGCTGGATAGACGGGGTGGCCAGCGCGGCCGTGTTCGCGCGCCTCGTCGCCGCCGCGCGTCCGGCCGGCGGTCCGCTCGGGGCCGGCGTGGCGGCGCTCCGCGACCCGGTTCGGGAGCGTCCGTACCGGAAAGCGAGCGTCTCCTGTCCCGACGCCGCGAAGGCCGACGCCATGCAGCTAGTGACCGACCGCCTCCCCGACGCGTTCCCCGAGGCCGAGGTGAACACCGACTACGGCGTTCGGCTGGCGCTCCCCGAGGCGGCGTGGGTCCTCGTCAGACCCAGCGGGACCGAACCGTACGTCCGCGTGTACGCCGAGAGCGACGCCGTGGACGAACTGCTGGGCGACGCGCTCGGCGTCGTCCGGGGCGCCGTCGAGGACGCGCGGTAGCCTCCCGGCCTCGCAGGAACGACGCGACCCGGGTTCTCGGCGGGCGCGGCGACTCGTCGCACCGTCGTCTGGCGACGCCGGGGTAACCCGCGCCGAATCTGTCGGCTCCGACGGGTCAGACTGTGAATAAAGAGTTTTGCGTGCGGGTCGTGCAATGACTGAGCAATGACGAGACACGAGTACGACGTCGTCGTGGTCGGCGCCGGCACGGCCGGTTGTTACGCGGCCGCGACTGTCGCCAACGAGGGCTACGACGTCGTCGTCGTCGAACGAAAGGACGAGGACGAAGCAGGGCACATCGCGTGTGGCGACGCGCTGAAGGGCGCCGACACGTTCCCCGAGTCGATACCCACGTCGAAGATTCGCCCGGCGTTCACGAACACGGACGTCGACCACGGCCGCTTCGAGATTCCCCAGTACGACACCGTCCTCGAGATACCGGTCCCCGGCGAACTCGCGGTCATCGACCGCTGGGAGTACGGGCGGCGTCTCATCGAGGGCGCCGAGGAGGCCGGCGCCGACATTCACTACGACACGGTGGTCCAGGACGTGATTCAGCGGGATGTCGGCCGCATCCGGGGCGTCCGGGGGCGTCGCAAGGGTCAGGACGTCGAGTACGCGGCCGACGTCGTCATCGACGGGGCCGGTGCGCTCTCGCTCCTCCAGGACAAGGCGAACCTCGACGGGACGACGTTCGACACGAACGTCTCCTACAAGCAGTTCTGTTCCGCCTACCGCGAAATCGTCGAGGTCGAGGAGCCGGTCGAGTGGGACGACGCCCTCGTGTTCAAACCCACCGACCGCGCGGCCGGGTACCTCTGGTACTTCCCGCGAACCGAGACCGAAATCAACGTCGGCCTCGGCTTCCAGATGAACGAGGAACCGATGAAGCTGGTGGAGGACCTGAAACGCGACCTCAGGGAGCGCGAGGAGTTCCAGGGGGCGACCGTCACGGACAAACTCGGCGCGGCGCTGCCGACCCGTCGCCCGTACGACTCGGCCGTCGCGCCCGGCTTCATCGCCGCGGGCGACAGCGCCGGTCACGTCAACCCCACGACCGGCGGCGGCATCGCCGGGGCGGCGTACGCAGGGACCTACGCGGGCGAGCAGGCTATCGAGGCCGTCGAGGCGGGCGACCCGAGCGAGGAGACCCTCTGGCGGTACAACGAGCGAATCATGGACCACTTCGGCGCCCGCTACGCCGCCCTCGACGTGTACAACATCATGGCCACCGGCATCGACGTGGACGAACTGATGGGCCTCCTGGCCTCGCTGCCCGGGGAGAACCTCGCGGAGGCGCTGTACTCCGGGACCACGAAAATCGGACTCGGGCTCAAACTCAAGACGGCCGTCAGTAGCTACGGACACTGGGGCACCATCTGGAACTTCTACAAGACGAAACAGCTCGCGGACGAACTCATCGACCACTACGAGTCCTACCCCAGCCACCCCGACGGCCTCGCACAGTGGCAGCACGAGCGTGACAACCTGATGGACCGCGTCTACGAGACGACCGGCGCGGAGCCGAAGTACTGAATCTCCGGCCGGCGCGTCCCCTCGTTTCTCGCCCGAAGGGCGCCGCCGTCGACTCGTCTCAGGGCCGTCGGGCGGCGATTTCGCGGATGCTCTCCGAGAGCAGTTCGACCCCGATGGGGATGGAGCGCTCGTCCACGTCGAAGGTGCCGGTGTGGTGGCCGCCGGGGTGGTCGGTGCCGACGACGACGTACCCGGCCTTGCCGCCGTTCCGCTGGACGGCCCGCATCAGGGCGGTAGCGTCCTCGCTTCCGCTCACAGTCTCCCGCTCCAGCACGGCGTCGACGTCGCGCGTCCGACCCGCCACGTCCGCCACGAGGGCGGCGATTTCGGGGTCGCTCTCGGCGCTCGGCGCGTGGCCGACGGTTTCGACGTCCACCTCGCACCCGTGCATCGCCGCGGCCGACTCGAGCACCGCCACCGCCCTGTCGCGCATGTACTCCATCAGTTCGGTCGACCCGCCGCGGACTTCGCCCTCGATGTACGCCGTCTCCGGGACGACGTTCGTCGCCGTCCCGCCCCCCACGAGGCCGGTGTTGACGCGCGTGGCGCCGTCTGCGTGCCTGGAGATGGCATAGAGGTTCTGGACGGCCGCGGCCATCGCCAGGACGGCGTTCCGACCCCCCTCCGGTTCGTGCCCGGCGTGGGCCGAGGCGCCCCTGAAGTCGGCCCGGAAGTGGTGGACCGCGAGGAACCCCTCGATGCCCGCCACCACCTCGCCGGTGGGGTGGTCCAGTCCGACGTGGACGGCCAGCAGGTACTCCACGTCGTCGAGGTGGCCGCTCGCGGCCATGGGTTCGGCGCCCGCGACGACTTCCTCGCTCGGCTGGAAGAACACCTTCAGCGTCCCCTCGAAGTCGCTCGCCGCGACGGCGTCGAGCACGCCCAGGCCGATAGTCGCGTGGGCGTCGTGCCCGCAGGCGTGCATGAACCCCTCGTTCTCCGAGCGAAAGCCCTCGGCGGCCGGCAGGTGGCTCTCTGCCTCCGACTCGGTGACGGGGAGCGCGTCGATGTCGACCCGCAGTCCAACGGTCGGACCGTCGCCGCGTTCGAGCACCGCCAGGGCGCCGGTGTAGCCGCCCTCCAGGCGCTCCAGGATGTCCTCGCGCGCCCCGGCAGCCTTCGCGCGCTCGAACCACTGGTCGAGGTCCGACCGGTCCGGCACGGCTCGCCGCTCGCCGCCGAGCACTTCCGGGCCCACGTAGAGCGCTGTCAGGTCCCGGGTTTCGAGTTCGTCGACGATGCGGGCCGTCGTGTAGAACTCCCGCCACCCAGGTTCGGGATGGCGATGCAGCGTTCGGCGGAAGGCGAACAGGTCTTCGAAGTCGGACTCGCTCATGCGACCCCGGTCGGGGGCCTGGAGCATAAGCGTTCCACAGGACCGATTCGGCCACGACCTCGCCCGGTGCGATGCAGGTTCCGCCCCGATACCGGGGCGCGGAACTCACATTAATTACGCCTCGGTGATAATCACGGTTCAGAAACATGAAATCGATACTCACCGACGGCCCCGAGGTCGACTGCGCGGGGTTCAGGGCGCTCGACGAGGGGGTCGTCCTCTTCGCCGACGAGCGACGGAAGGCACCGGTCGGGTTCCTCCCGACGCACCGACTCCGGTA
>JBEPXT010000068.1:0-18411 GCA_041641795.1 Salinigranum sp. | reverse complement strand
TGCCGATGGCGGCCAGGGAGTTCCGCCAGGCCTGCGGGAGTACCACCTCGCGCATCGCCTGGACGTAGGACATCCCCAGGGAGCGCGCGGCCTCCATCTGCCCGTCGGGGACGGCGTCGATGCCGCCACGAATCGCCTCGCCGATGTACGCCGCGTGGTTCAGCGTCAACCCGAGGACGGCGGCGATAAAGCGGAAGTCGCTGAGCGGAAACGCCCCCGGCGGCCACAGCGAGGGGACACCGATGAAGATGACCATGAGCTGGAACAGGAGCGGCGTCCCGCGGAAGAACTCCACGTACGCCGTTGCAATCGAGTGAGTGAACGGCGTCTTGGAGACCCGACCCAGTCCGACGAAGACGCCGGCGACGACCGAGAGAACGCTGCTCACGGCCACGATGCGGATGACGGTGACGAACGCGTCGACGAACTGCGGGTGGATGACCTCGACCAGCAGCGCCACGTCCACCTGGTAGAACAGGATGTACCCCAGGAACACGAGGACGCCGGCGGTGAACAGGCCGGCGACGACCCGCCCCGCCCACTTCAGCGTCGTGTCGTTGAGCAGTCGCTCGTCGGCGCTCGCGTCCGATACCGACGAGGTGTCAGAATATGATTCGGCCATGGTATTACTTGGCAGGATTTGGTACAGAGACGGGGGTCAGCCCGAGAAGTACTGGCCGTATATCTCGTCGTAGGTCCCGTTCTCTTTGATGGTGGCGAGCGCCTCGTTGACCTGCTTCCGCAGGTCGTCGTCCTGCTTGCGGAACGCGATACCGTACTCCTCGACGGTGAGGGTGAGGTACGGCGGAGCGTTCTTGCCCTCCTGGGCGGCGGCGCCCTCCCCCTCGACGAAGCGGACGGCGCCCTCGCTCTCGCTGACGAACTCGGCGTTGACGGTGTTGTCGTTGATGACGGCGACGACCTGGTTGTTGCGGAGCGCCGAGAAGGCGTCGGGAATCTGGTCGTACCGCTTGAGCGTCAGGCTCCCGCCGAACTCCTCTTTGAGTTCCTCTGCGGCGGCCTCGCCGGTGGTCCCCTTCTGCACGCCCACCGACTTCCCCTCGAGGTCCGCCTTGGCCTGGATGTCGCTGTTTTTCAGCACGACGATAGTCTGGTAGGCGGTGAAGTACGGGTCGGAGAAGTCGACTTTCTCCGCGCGCTGCTCGGTGATGGTCATCGCGCTCATGATGACCCGGAAGTTGCCGTTGTTGAGCGAGGGGATGATGGTGTCGAAGGCCGTCTGCTGGAACTCGACCTGGTACCCCAGCTGGTCGACGAACACGGCGTCGGCGATGTCGACGTCGAACCCGACGAGTTCGTCCTGGTTGTTCCGGAACTCGAAGGGCGCATAGGGGATGTCCGACCCGATGATGATGGTCTCGCCGCTCGACGACTGGGTCGTCCCGGCGGCAGTCGTCTCGCCGCCGCTCTCGGTCGGGGTGCCGGTACTCTCGCCGCCGCCATCGCCGCCGCCGCCGTCTCCACCGTCTCCGCCACCGCCACCGAGACATCCGGCGACAGTCATGCCCGCGACGGTTCCAGCCCCGTATTTCAGGTAAGTGCGTCTGTCCATACCTCACTCGTGCCGGTTGGGCGCACATAACACTTTCAGATTGCGGTAATGTATGTGTGAGACACAATATCAATATTAACAATGGTTCTTGGAGATTCCCGCAACGAGTTCCGTTCGTTCGTCGCTCGCCAACTAACTGGGCGAGAGGCGGCGGCCGTCGCGGTCTCGGGGACAGGCGCACCGTCGAAGGGAACGCCGGGCCGAACGTCGTCGCTTCGATACGTCGCCGGACCGTCGTTCCGTCGCTCCCGGCGGCATCGCTTCGTCGCGTCGCCGGGCTGTCGTCTTCGTCGTTCCGGCGGCGTCACTCCTTGGCCCGGCCGACGCCGGGTATCGCGGTGGCGTCCTCGACCCACCCCATGAACCGCGAGGCCGAGAGGACCAGCGCGAGGTACAGCAGCCCGGTGAGCGTGAAGACGGCGGTGTACCGAAAGTTCTCGGAGGCGATGGCGTTCGCCCGGTTGAACAGTTCCGGGACGGTGATGAACGCCGCGAGCGACGAGTACTTGATGAGGTAGACGAACTCGTTGGACCAGCTCGGAATCGCGTACCGGAGCGCCTGCGGGAGGACGATGAACCGGATGCTCTCCAGTTTGGAGAGGCCGACGGCCCGGCCCGCGGTTAGCTGGCCCGCCTCGACGCTCTCGATTGCCGCCCGGATGTACTCCGACTGGTAGGCCGCGCCGTTGATGATGAACCCGAGGATGGCCACCCAGACGGCCGGGTTCGGGAACACCCCACGCGCCGCGGTCGGAACGTACCCCGCCAGGTCCATGCCGTAGTAGAGGACGAACAGCTGGGCCAGCAGCGGCGTTCCGCGGATGAGTTCCGTGTAGAGCAGCGACGCGTAGCTGGTCCACCGCCCGTAGACGCGGGCCACGCTGAGCGGGACGGCGACCACGAGCCCCAGCAGGAGGCTGACCAGCGTCACGACGATGGTGAGCCACAGCCCCGAAGACAGCGACGGGAGGTACTGGACGGCGAAGGCCAGCCCGTCGAACACGCCCTGGACGACGGGAATACCCGCCCCGAGCGCGGCGATGCTGTCCGGGGGGACCAGCGGCGTGTCGCGGGGGACGAAGAGGCCGCCGAACCAGTCGTTCACCCAGCGGACGGTCAGCCACCCCCAGAAGACGACGGCCAGGGCGGTGGCGGCCCAGCGCTGGACGGACCCCGACGACCAGGCCTGACGGACCGAGGAGTCCTCGCGGAGGTCCGGCGAGATGCTACTCATGCTGCGTCCGGAGCACCTCCCGTCGAGCGACGCGAGCGCCGTCGATTCCGGTCATGGGTGTAGCTCCGTGAGTCGCTTGAGGAACCGCTCGGTCCGGTCCTGGGCGGGCCGCTCGAACAACTGTTCCGGGGACCCCGTCTCGACGACCCGCCCCTCGTCGAGCATTATCATGTCCGAGGCGACGGACTGGGCGAACCCCATCTCGTGGGTGACGACGAGCATCGTCATCCCGCCGGTGGCGAGTTCCCGCATCACGCCGAGCACCTCGCCGACGAGTTCCGGGTCCAGCGCGCTCGTGGGCTCGTCGAACAGCAGGAGTTTCGGGTCCATCGCCAGCGCCCGGGCGATGCCGACTCGCTGTTTCTGCCCGCCCGAGAGTTCCGCCGGATAGGAGTCCGTCTGGGCGGAGAGGCCGACCTGGTCGAGTTCGCGCCGGGCCCGCTCTCGGGCCTCGCTCTCGGAGAGGTCGAGCACGCGTCGCGGCCCGAGCATGACGTTCTCCAGTGCGGTCAGGTGGGCGAACAGGTTGAAGTCCTGGAACACCATGCCGACCTCGCGGCGGAGGCGGTTGACGTCCATCTCGGGGTCGGTGACGCGCTCGCCGTCGAGGTAGACGTCGCCGGCGTCGACGTCGGTGAGTCGGTTGACACACCGCAGGAGCGTCGACTTGCCCGACCCGGACGGGCCGATGACGACGGTCACGTCGCCCTGGTCCATGTCGAACGACACCTCGTCGAGCACCTGCTCGTCGCCGTACCACTTCGAGACGCCGTCGACCCGCAGGAGGTGGTCGGCGCTCACGCCTGGTCACCTCCAGGGATGGCGTAGTGAGCGCTGGCGTAATCCAGCGCCCGGTTCGTCGTGAACGTCAGCACGAAGTAGATTGCGCTGACGAACAGGATGACCTCGAGGACGGCCGACGTCTGCCTGACGAACAGGTCGTAGCTCCGGGTCAGCAGTTCGGCCAGGCCGATGGCGAAGACGACGCTGGTGTCCTTGAGGACGATGGTCGCCTCGTTCTGGAACCCCGGGACGCTCCGCCTGAGCGCCTGCGGGACGATGACGTACCTGAGCGCTTCGAGTTGGCTCATGCCGACGGCCCTCGCCGCCTCCATCTGGCCCTCGCTGACGCTCTGGAGCGCCCCGCGAAATATCTGGGACTGGTAGGCCGCGCTGCGGAGTCCGAGTCCCAGGACGCTCGCCACGAACGCCCCGGAGACGGTCAGTACGCCGAGGTCGACGTCGGGGGTCGGGAAGACGAAGAACATGAAGATGAGGATGACGACCAGGGGCGTCCCGCGGAAGACGACGCCGACCGTCTGGACCAGTCGTTTCGAGACGCCGCTCCCGTACACCTCGATGGCGCCGGCGGGAAAGCCCGCGAAGAACCCGAGCAGGATGCTCACGATAGTCAGCGCCACGGTGACGGCAGTTCCGGCGAGGAGATACGGGACGTTGTTGGAGACGAACACCCAGTCGGACGGTGCCGCAGCCAGCAGCAGCGCGTTCATTTCAGGACTGTGAGAACCACTCGTTGCGAATCTCCTTGTACGTGCCGCTTTCCTCGACGGCCGACAGCCCGCTGTTGAGCGCCGACTGCAGCTCGCTGGCGTCCTGCCGGATGCCGAACCCGTAGCGTTCGCCCGTCTCGTAGACGAAGGCCACTTCGACGTCCCGCTGGCTGGCGAACGTCTCGGCCACCGGCTTGTCGAGGACGACGGCGTCGATGTTGCCGTTCTCGAGGTCCTCGATGGCGAAGACGTAGTTGCCGTAGGTGTTGAAGTTCGACTGCTTGAGATTCCCGGGCTTGATGAGCTGATTCTTCACGACGCCCGCGCCCGTGGTTCCCTCCTGTGCGCCGACGGTCTTGCCGCCGAGGTCGTTCAGCTTCGACGGCTGGAAGCTGCCGCCCTTCCGGACGAGGACGGACTGGTCGGCGTTGTAGTAGGGGTCGGAGAACGAGATGGTCTTCTTGCGCTCCTCGTTTATCGTCATCGCGGCGGCGATGACGTCGATGCGGTCGTTCTGGAGCGCGGGGATGAGCGAACTGAACTCGAAGGTTTTCCACTCCGAGAGCGTGTAGTCGGTCTCCTCGACGACGGATTCGAGCAGGTCGATGTCGAACCCGACGAGTTCGCCCTGGTCGTTCTTCATCTCGAACGGGGGGAACCCGGGGGCGGTTCCAGCGACGATCTGCTGATTTCCGCCGCCGCCGCCGACGCCGCCGAGGCAGCCAGCGACGGTGAGGGTCGCGACGGTTCCCGCTCCGGTCTTGAGGTACGCACGACGGTCCATGTTCATATCCAGAACGTCGCCCGCGTTCCGTTATAACAGTTTCAGGTTACGCCGGTCGGTCGATTGGACGCGGCCACAAGAGTCACGCGAATTCTTGGAGACGAGCGCAACGGGTCGGCGTCACCCGGTGATTCGAGACTCCGTCTCCGTGCGGTCGACTCCCCTGGACGCCAGCCACGCCGCCGCGGCGACGAGGACCCCCGAGAGGAGGTACAGCGCGGCGTTCAGCGTCCTGACCGTCGGCGTGTAGAACACCAGGTCTCGACCGAGCAACAGCACCAGGAACACCGCGGCCATCGCCGTCCCCGTGAGGTACCCCGCGACGGGATTGCCGGCGCGTCGAACCCAGAGCGTCGCGGCCAGGAGGGATGCGAACAGCGAGAGCGAGGCGCCGACGAACGCGGCCTGGGCGGCGGGCGTGTACGGGACGAGGGTGACGACGCGACTGAACAGCGCACTCGCCAGGAGCGCCCCGAGTGCGAGGACCAGCACCGACCGGGTGCGTCGAAGCGGCGGCCGGTCGAACGCCCCCCGGGCGGCGTACAGCGTGGTCAGGGTGAGCGCGGTGAATATCGTCAGCGCGACGAGGAGGTGGGCGGCCTGCGTCGGCGGCGAGTACCCCCCGGGCAGCATCCCGTTGAGAGTGACCGTCACGGCGCCGATGCTTATCTGGAGGGGCAACAGCACGACGGCGAGGGTGGCGGTGAGGGTGGCCCGCCGGTCGACGGACCCCGTCCACGCCCACCCCGCGGTCCCGAGGATGAACAGCCCGGTCACCATCGCCACGAGGCGATGGAACCACTCGACGAAACTCGGGAGCGTCTGGGGCAGGAGCCCGTTGTCACAGAGCGGCCACTGGGCCGAACATGCCAGCCCGGACCCCGTCGCGGCAGTGTACACTCCGAGCATCACCAGCGCCGTCGTGAGTGCCGTGGTGAACGCCGCGAACCGACGGAACGAGAGCCAGTCGGGGCGGATTCGTGCCAGTACCATGGGTGAGTCGTCCGGGTCCGGCGCACTTGAACCTGTCCGACGGTGACCGGTCGGGCCGCATCCCGGCCGATTGAAGTCCCCCAGCGACGAGAGAGACACCATGAGTCTGGACAGCGGCGAGTGGCCCGCGGGACGGGTCGAACGACTCGACGACTACCTCGGGGCGCGGGACCTCGAAGCCGTCTGGTTCGCGCGACCGAACTCCTTCGCGTGGATGACCGGCGGCGACAACGTCGTGGACCGCGACAGCGACGTCGGCGTGGCGGCCGTCGGCTACGACGGCGACGTGCACGTCGTCACGGACAACATCGAGGCCCAGCGACTCCTCGACGAGGAACTCCCCGCCGACACGACGGTCGAAATCGTCCAGTGGTACGAGTCCTCGCTGGCCGAGGCGGTGGCCGACCGGTCGCCCACCCCCGCCGCCGCCGACTTCGACGTCCCCGGGTTCGAATCGGTCGACGCGGTGGACCTCCGGCAACCGCTGACCGAGGCCGACGTCGAGCGATACCGCGACCTGGGCCGGGACGCCGCCGTCGCCGTAGAGCGGGTCTGCCGGGAACTCGAACCGGGCGACACCGAACACGAGGTGGCGGCGGGGGTCAGAATCGCTCTCGCCGCCCGCGACGTCAATGCGCCGGTGGTGCTGGTCGGGGGTGCCGAACGCGCCCAGCAGTACCGCCACTACACGCCGACCCGGACGCCCCTCGGCGACTACGCCCTCGTCTCGGCGACCGCCGAGCGGGGCGGCCTCTACGCCAGTCTCACCCGGACCGTCACCTTCGACCCGCCGGAGTGGCTGGCCGAGCGACACCAGAAGGCGATGGTCGTCGAGGCGACGGCGCTGGGAGCGACCCAGGCCGTGGGGAGCCTCGGCGGGACGGCGGGGGACGTCTTCCAGGGGGTGATGGCCGCCTACGAGCATGTCGGCTACCCCGACGAGTGGCAGAACCACCACCAGGGCGGCGCCGCGGGGTACGCCGGTCGGGAGTGGATTGCGACGCCGGACCTGGACCGGGCGGTCCACCTGCCGATGGCCTACGCGTGGAACCCGACGGTACAGGGCGCAAAGAGCGAGGACACCGTCCTCGTCACTGACGAGGGCTTCGAGGTGCTCACCGGGACGGGCGACTGGCCGACCTCGGCGGTGAAAGCCCACGACTACGAGGCGGCCGTCAGGCGGCACCTGCCGCTGTCGCTCGACTGACCGTCGGCCCCCCGAGCGCCGACCGAAATCCCCGCTCCCGACGGGGGGTCCACGGCAGTCGTCGAACCGTTTTCTCGACAGCGGAGATAGCTTTTTGCGTCCGCCTGCAGAGTCGGGTGCCATGGGACTGGACGACGACGCGCGAGAGTACCACCGAGTCGACCCGCCCGGAAAGATAGAGATATCGACGACGAAGCCGACGAACACGCAGCGAGACCTGAGTCTCGCGTACTCGCCGGGCGTCGCCGCCCCGTGTCGCGACATCGCCGAGGACCCGTCGGAGGCGTACAACTACACCGCCAAGGGGAACCTCGTGGGCGTCATCTCCAACGGGTCGGCGGTGCTCGGACTGGGGAACATCGGCGCCCAGGCCGCGAAACCGGTGATGGAGGGCAAGGGCGTCCTCTTCAAGCGGTTCGCCGACATCGACGTGTTCGACGTGGAACTGGACATCGAGGACCCCGGCGAGTTCGTCAGGTCCGTCGCCGCGATGGAACCGACGTTCGGAGGTATCAACCTCGAAGACATCAAAGCCCCCGAGTGCTTCGAAATCGAGCGTCGCCTCCGCGAGCAGATGAACGTCCCCGTGTTCCACGACGACCAGCACGGGACCGCCATCATCTCCGGGGCGGCGCTGTTGAACGCCGCCGACATCGTCGAGAAGGACCTCGCGGACCTCGAAATTGTCTTCTCCGGGGCCGGCGCGAGCGCCATCGCCACCGCCCGGTTCTACGTCTCGCTCGGGGCACGCAAGGAGAACATCACCATGTGCGACTCCTCGGGCATCATCACCGCTCGCCGCGCCGAGAGCGGCGACGTAAACGAGTTCAAACGCGAGTTCGCCCGCGACGTCCCCGAGGGGGACCTGGCCGACGCCATGGCCGGCGCCGACGTGTTCGTCGGTCTCTCCATCGGCGGCATCGTCTCCGAGGAGATGGTCCGGTCGATGGGGGAGAACCCGATAATCTTCGCGATGGCGAACCCGGACCCGGAAATCGGGTACGAGGCGGCCAAGAACGCCCGCGAGGACACGGTCATCATGGCGACGGGACGGTCGGACTACCCCAACCAGGTGAACAACGTACTCGGGTTCCCCTTCATCTTCCGGGGGGCGCTCGACGTCCGGGCGACCGAGATAAACGAGGAGATGAAACAGGCCGCCGCTAAGGCGCTGGCAGACCTGGCCCGCCAGGACGTCCCCGACGCGGTGGTGAAAGCCTACGGCGACCAGCCGCTCCAGTTCGGCCCGGAGTACCTCATTCCCAAGCCGCTGGACCCGCGGGTCCTCTTCGAGGTGGCGCCGGCCGTCGCGCAGGCCGCGATGCGCAGCGGGGCCGCCCGGAAGGACCTGGACGTGCAGGACTACGTCGAGCGCCTGGAAGCCCGCCTCGGGAAGTCCCGCGAGATGATGCGGGTCGTCCTCAACAAGGCCAAGTCCGACCCCAAGCGAATCGCCCTGGCGGAAGGGACCGACGAGAAGATGATACGCGCGGCCTACCAGATGGACGACCAAGGCATCGCCGAACCCATCCTCATCGGCAACTCCACCGAGATTTACCGGCGTGCCGAGGAACTGGGGCTGGACTTCGACCCGACCATCGCTAACCCGCGGGACGGCGAGTGGAACCACTACGCCGACCGCCTCTACGAACTCCGGCGGCGGAAGGGCATCACGCGGAGCGAGGCCGGCGAGATGATTCGGCGCGACAGCAACTACTTCGCGAGCGTGATGGTCGAGATGGACGACGCCGACGCGATGCTGACGGGGCTGACTCACCACTACCCCTCGGCGCTTCGACCCCCGCTCCAGGTCATTGGCACCGCCGAGGACGCCGACTACGCCTGCGGGGTGTACATGCTCACGTTCCGCAACCGGGTGGTGTTCGCCGCCGACACCACCGTGAACTTCGACCCGGACGCGGACGTGCTCGCGGAGATAACCAAACACACCGCGAAAGTGGCCCGGGAGTTCAACGTCGAACCCAGGGCCGCGCTCCTGTCGTACTCGAACTTCGGGAGCGTCGACAACGACCGGACTCGAAAACCCCGCGAGGCGGTCGACCTGCTCCACGAGGACCCCGAGGTCGACTTCCCCGTCGACGGGGAGATGCAGGCGGACACGGCCGTCGTCGAGGACATCCTCCAGGGGACCTACGAGTTCTCCGAACTGGAGAGCCCGGCGAACCTCCTCATCTTCCCCAACCTGGAGTCGGGCAACATCGGCTACAAACTGCTCCAGCGCCTCGGCGGGGCCGAGGCCATCGGCCCGATGCTCGCCGGCATGCGGAAACCGGTCCACGTCCTCCAGCGCGGGGACGAGGTCAAGGACATCGTCAACCTCGCGGGACTCGCCGTCGTCGACGCACAGCAGTAGGGGTCGACGACCGCGACCAGCCGTCTCCGTCGCCGGGCGGACGCGTACTATTCCCGCGACGCCCGGCCCTCACCCGAGTCCCAGTCCCCGCACCGTGAGGCGGAGGCCGATGACGACCAGGAGCGCGAACATCCCGGCCTCCTGAACTACCGGCGGAACCCGGGCGCGGACCCGGCGGCCGAGTCCGACGCCGAGGAGGCCGGGCACCACGGCCCCGAGCGAGAGTACGACCAGTTCCGACGACGCGTAGAGGCCGAGGGCCGCGGCGAGGACGACGCGGACCGCCCCGACGCCGACAAACACCATGGCGAGGACGCCGACGAACGTCTGCCGGTCCAGGTCGAGGCTCTCGAGGTAGGCGACCACCTGGACGCCGACGTTCGTCGCCCCGAATATCGCGCCCGAGACGAGGCCGAGACCCGACTTCGCCACGAACCCGGGTCTGAAACACCGCGCCCGCAGCCACGCCTCGCCGGGGACCGCGACCAGTTCCTGCGACAGCGCGACGTACACGAGAACGAACGCGCCCAGCGACAGCGCCAGCGGCCGGGCCGGGACGCGGGAGAGCGCCGCCATCCCGAGAGCCGTTCCGACGACCGCCGCCGCGACGTACGGCCAGAACCGCCGGAAGCACGACCGGAGCCCCGCCGCGTCGAGTTCGCGGACCAGCGAGACGTTCGCCGCCAGAATCGGGAGAATCATCAGCACGACCGCCGTCGACGGGTCGAACAGCGTCGCCAGGAGGGCCGTGCCCGTGACGGCGAACCCGAACCCGTTCAGGCCGGTGACGAACCCGCCGAACAGCAGTATCAGGAACGCGAGAGCGAGGAGCGAGGGAGCGACCGTCAGCGCCATACCGCACAGGATACGCTCGGGGACAGTGAAGTGATCCCCCGTGTGCGAGGCGATTGCAGTGCCGCGACGCGGGACGCTATCGGCGGCTCAGGCAGGGAGGCTCGGGCGAACGAGCGAGCGCAGTGGCCGCGCCCGGTCCACAGCGGTGCCGGCGGTCACTCAGTCGCCGGCGCGGCGCTCGTACCGCGACGGCGGCGGAACGCCCGGGTCGGCCGACTGCGTGGGCGAGTCGGGCACCACGCACCGGTCCTTCCGGTCGTTCACGTGGGCGTACTCCACCGGCGAGTTCGCCAGCGGGTGCGCGGGGTTGTCTCTGGAGTCGATGCGGGCCGCCCTGAGCTCCTCGAAGCCGGAGATTCGGGCCCTGATGCCGCGCCAGTGATGCTCGCTCCCCGCCGGGACGCGGAACGGCTCCGGGGGCCGCCACTCGGGGTGGCCCGCCGCGAGAACCGCGTGGTTGACGTTCGCCGCCAGGTCGTCGTGGTCGACGAGGACCCCGACCCGGCTCGTCGGCGGTGCCCGGGCCGCCAGTACGTCGAGACCGAGGTGCAGCGCCCGGTACTCCGCGACGTTGTTGTCGTTCGGTGCGTCGGGAAGCGCGATGCGAGCGACCCTCGTTCCGTCGCGCGTCTCGATGACCGCCCCCAGTCCGCCGCCGTCCGGCCGGTAGGAGCCGTCGGTGGCGACGTAGAAGTGTCGGTGGTGAGTGCGAGGGGGGTGGGCGATGTGCGGGGTTGGCGAGTCGTCGAACAGGTCCCGAAGCGTGGACCGGCCGTGGACGGCCATACACCCGCTTGGCGGTTGTAGAACTTAAACGTATAGGCCAGATGACGCCCGGTCCGGTCGGGGCGCCGACCGACCGACGGAACGACTACCACGGTGGCCGTCGAACGGTGAGACATGCTCGCCCGCGACCTGATGACGACCGACGTGGAGACGGTCGACGAGGACGACGACGTGAGCGACGCCCTCGCTCGACTGGCCCGCGCCGACTTCAACGGCTTCCCGGTCGTCGACGAGGGGGACCGCGTCGTCGGCATCGTGACCCAGACGGACCTGGTCGGTCTGTTCCAGGCCGAGGACCGGACGCTCTGGATTCCCATCGGCTTCCCGCCGTTCATGGAGACGCTCACCTACGCTGTCGACGTCTCGTGGACCGAACTCGACCTGGGCATCGACCTCGTCCGCAACGCCGGCAGGCCCGTCTCCTCGGTGATGACCAGCGACGTCGTGACCGTCCGCCCCGACGACGACGTGGACCGGATACTGGACCTGCTGGCCGACGACGAACGGGACATCAACCGCCTGCCCGTGGTGGACGACGAGCACCGACTGGTCGGTATCATCGCCCGGCAGGACGTCATCAGGGCCGTCAGGGACGAGCGCCGACGCGACGGGTCGGGCGCCTGAGCGGACGCACGGAGGACGACATCCGAACCGACCGCGGCGGAGCGAAAGCTTCAGGCGGCCGCCCGGTAGACAGAGACCGTGTCCCGGTATCGGAACCTCGCGCTGTTCGTTCTGCTGGCCGCCGTCTGGGGGAGCGCCTTCATGGCCATCAAGGCCGGGCTGGAGTACTTCCCGCCGGTCCTGTTCGCGGCGCTCAGGTACGACGTGGCCGGCGTCGTCATGCTCGGGTACGCGACGTACGTCCTCGACGACCCGATTCCCCGGACCGCCGGCGAGTGGACGCTCGTCGCCATCGGGTCCACGCTCCTCATCGCCGGCTACCACGTCTTCCTGTTCGTCGGCGAGGCGGACCCGGCGGTCACGAGCGCCGCGGCGGCCGTCATCGTCAGTCTCAGCCCCGTGCTGACGTCGGGGTTCGCTCGCGCCCTGCTGCCGTCGGAGCGCCTCACGCTCTGGGGAACCGCGGGGCTCCTGCTCGGACTGGTCGGCGTCGCGGTGCTGACCCGGCCGGACCCGACGAACCTGCTCGCGGGCGGCGCAGTCGCGAAACTCCTCGTGTTCGGCGCCGCCGCCAGTTTCGCCCTGGGGTCGGTGCTGACCCGGCGGGTCGAGGCGACCCTGCCCATCGAGTCGATGGAGGCCTGGTCGATGCTCGGCGGCGCGCTGGCGATGCACGTCGTCTCGGCCGCGATGGGTGAGTCGGCGGCCGCGGTCACCTGGTCGTGGCAGGCCCTCGTGGCGCTGGGGTATCTCTCGCTGGCCGCGAGCGCCCTCGGGTTCCTCATCTACTTCGACCTGCTGGAGCGTCTGGGGCCGGTCGAAATCAACCTCGTCTCGTACGTCGCCCCGGTGTTCGCCGCCCTCTCGGGGTGGGCGTTCCTCTCGGAACTGCCGACGCTCGCCACCGGCGTCGGCTTCCTGCTCATCTTCGCCGGGTTCGTCCTCATCAAGCGGCGGGCAATCCGACAGGAGCTGCCGCGACTGGGCAGGAGCGCCGAGGCGATGTTGCCCGGGTCGCGAGACCGGTGAGCGACTGCCGCCGGGCCTGTCTGCTGTTTGCAATACCTGCTCGACCCGTCAGGGGGGCGACTGACGGTCCCACTTCCGGTAGAGCGCGACGCTGAACGCGAGCAGCAACGCGCCGACGGTGAGGTTCCTGACGAACGCGCCGGTGTCCTGCTGGACGACCACCTGGAGCGCGCCGACGCCGACCAGCAGCAGGACGACGAGGCCGGCGAGCGCCAGCATCAGGTCGTTCGAGTCGAATCTGTGACCGTCCGTCATCGTCCAGGGTAGGGCCGGGGGACCGTTCAACGCGTCGACTCGGAGCGTGTCCGGGTGCCGCCTGCGACGGCCGAACCGACGGCCCGCAGTCGGACCGCACGCGTCACTCGGCGTCGGCCCGCTCGACCGATTCGACCGTCCCGACCATCGTCCAGTCTGACGCGCCGGGGGCCTGCCGTCCGACGATGAGCGATTCGTTGTCCGCCGACGTGGTGACCCGGTACTGCGCCCTCTCGTCGTCGCGGCGGGTCGCCTCGCCCTGGAACTCCTGCTGGAAGAACTCGACGCTCGAGAAGTCGAACACGCCGGCGGTCCCGTCGTCCAGTTCCAGTCGGACGGGGTCCGGGGAGATGTTGTACACCCGCTTGGCCAGTGAGTTCAGGTCGGCCATGGTCCAGAGACGCTCGCTCGCGACGTAAAACAGTCCCGCTGCAACGAGGACGCGTCTCGGCGAGTCGACGTCCGCGGTCCCGGCTGCGGGGAGCGGCCGGCAGCGCGCGTGGTCGCAGTCGCCGGGAGAGGCGGCAGTGGCCTAACAGCACCGGCAGTCGAGTCAGACGTCGATGTCGGGCGTGGAGAAGGAGCCTTCGTCGGATACGGGGTCGTACTGCTCGATGGCAGTGAGTACGACGTCGAGCACGCCGTCGGGGCCCCAGCGGGCCGTGTTGACGGTCAGGTCGTAGAACGACTGGTCGGAGATGTCGATTCCGTAGTAGCTCTCGTAGCGGCCCGCCTCGCTCACCTCGCGGACGCGCATCTCGGCTTCCAGTTCGTCGCGGTCTTTCGTCCGGTCGACCCGCACCTCCTCCGGGGCGTCCAGCCAGATGCGCAGGTCCGCCCGATTGCCCGCGAGCCAGCCGGCGAGGCGGGATTCGAGGACGAATGGCTTGTTGCTGGCCCCCCACTGCTCGGCGATGCTCTGCAGTCGCCTGTCGAGCATCCGGTCGATGTCGTCGGTCGCCTGGGCCTCGGCGATGAGCTGCGAGAGACTCATCTCCCGTTCCTCGGCGAGTTCGCGGAAGATGTCCCCGCCGCTTATCCACGGGCAGTCCAGCGCGTCTGCGATGCCCCTGGTGACTGTCGTGGCACCGCACCCCGGCGGGCCAGAGACCGTGATGAAGAGGTTGCTGTCGACCCGTCGACGGGTACCCCGGTCGCGTTGGTCCGACATGATTGTCACCATCGAATACGGGTCTAATCAGCACACCGGTTGCAGAAGGCATCGCCGAATGATAACACGCGGCACTCGTGGGGCCCGCAAACTGCGACGAGAGACGGGTTCGCACACCCCTGTCGGTCCCCGCTCGTCGCCACCCGACGAACCAGCCGTCTCGGTACACATTCCGTACTGAAATCCGTACAGTAATTAGTGTGTGAACGAATTTCGGTGAAAAAGAGTTAGAGAAGCCGATAAACAGTTAGGGGAGCTCTGACGCGGTTACAAAATGTTTCCTAGAGATGGTTTTCGCCGTGAAACCGGTCGAAATGGACCTAACACTCGGGGGGCTATAATATGTCTCCATTCGTTGACTATCGTGAGAACAGAGGTGTCCCCCACGATGTCAAACTCCTCCACTTCGGTCGCACGGGAACGGGCCGCCGGCGTCGGCGAACGCGTCGATTCGAGCGTGCTCCGCAACAGTCTCCAGATGATAGCCATCCCCCTTCGCTTCGTCAGTTTCTGGGTCGCAATCGCGCTCCCGTTTCTGTACCTCCCGCTGCTGTACGGCGGGCTCTCGGGCCAGCAGGCCATCGTCTTCGTCGGGTTGCTCGCACTGAACGGCGTGGCGCTGGTCACCGGGCACGGCTACGGCCAGTGACTGTCTGATTCTGTTTCACGAGTACTTTACCGTGGCTGGTCCGTGAACTGAGGCATGACCCTCGATACTGTCCCACTCGGTCGCACGGGAACCGCCGTGAGCGAGCTCGCATTCGGCACCTGGCGCTTCGGACGGGAGAACGACGCGGGTGAAATCGAGGTGAAACGTGACCGGGCCCTCGACTTGCTCGACGCGTACGCCGAACTCGGCGGCCAGTTCATCGACACCGCCGACATGTACGGCGACGGGGCGAGCGAGGAGTTCATCGGTGACTGGCTCGCGACGCGGGACCGGGAGTCGTACGTCGTCGCCTCCAAGATATACTGGCCGACGCGGGGCGAGGACCCCAACGGGCGCGGACTCAACCGAAAGCACCTGCGCCGCCAGATAGACCGCATCCTGGAGCGGTTGGGGACTCACTACGTGGACGTGCTGTACGTTCACCGGTGGGACGACGACACGCCGGCCGAGGAGTTCATGCGGACGCTCGACGAGTTCGTCCGCGACGGCCGGGTCAACTACCTCGGCGCTTCGACGCTGGAACCCAACGCCTGGAAAATCGTGAGGGCGAACGAGCTGGCACGCCGGCGCGGGTACGAACCGTTCAAACTGGTGCAGCCGCGGTACAACGTCGTGAACCGAGAGATAGAGGGTAACTACCTCGATATGTGTGCGGCGTACGACCTCGGCGTCGTCCCCTGGTCGCCCCTCGCCGGCGGATTCCTCACGGGCAAGTACCACCGCGACGAGGCGCCGCCCGCCGAGTCGCGGGCCGCGAGCGACGACCAGTTCGCAGACTCGTATCTCACCGAGGCGAACTTCGACGCCCTCGACGTCCTCCGACAGGTGGCCGACGAAGTCGGCGCCTCGCCCGCGCAGGTGAGCCTCGCGTGGCTTCTCGAACACGACCAGGTGACCGCCCCCATCGTCGGCGCGCGGACCGTCGACCAGCTAGAAGAGAACGTCGCCGCCAGCGAGATATCCCTCACCGACGACCAGTTCGAGCGTCTCAGGGTCGCCAAGCGTCCGTGCCGTCCGCTCGTCGAGTAGGTCCAGGCGACACGACGCGGCGTCGAACCCGGTTGCGAACTAATCGGTGCTGAAGCGTCGAAAACTCCGGCGAAAACGACCGAATTTTTTCGAGCGGCCTGCCCTCGAAGGCACAATTGTCACGTAGGTCAATGAACAATGACGAGTATGAACGACCTGAACGAAGGACCCTCGCTCGACGACCGCGAGACGACGGTCGACGGAATCGCAGTCGAGGAGTGGTGCGAGCAACTCCTCGCGAACCGTCGGGAGAAAGACGAGTTCTTCGCCGAGCACCCTCAGTCGCCGATTCCGCCGGAGGAGCGCGAGGGGTTCGGGTCGCTCGACTACTTCCCCCCGGCGGCGGAGTACCGGGTCGAGGCCACGGTCAAGACGTTCCCCGATCCCGAACCGGTCGTGATGGAGGCGACGGCCGGACCTCCCCTGCGGTACCGCCGCCTCGCGTTGTTCGAGTTCGAAATCAAGGAGACGCCCCAGACACTGTCCGCATTTCGCCGGGAGGACGAGTCGGGGACGCTGTTCGTCCCCTTCACCGACGAGACGACGGGCGACGAGACCTACGAGGACGGTCGGTACATGGAGTTCCAGTCCGACCGGACGCTCCGCGACGGGGACGTGGTGACGCTCGATTTCAACATGGCGTACAGCCCCTTCTGCTCGTTCAGCGAGACGTTCGCGTGTCCGATTCCGCCCGACGAGAACCACCTGAACGTCCGGGTCGAGGCGGGCGAGAAAACCAGGACCTGACCGGCGAAACGGCGACAACCGAGTGGCGGGGGCGACAGCCGAGTGAGGGGGCGACAGCCGAGTGGCGGGGAGATGGTCGTGTTCTCGTAGCGGGAAAAATCGAGTCCCGTGGTGACATTCCGCAACCCGAAAACGTAAGGGTCTTATTGACTAAAGCAGGACCAGATACCATGGAACTGGACGCTTCCTCGCGCGGGGTTCAGGGACTCGCGCTGATGGTGGTCGGCAGTCTTCTGTTCTTGCCGGCGATGTTCAGCGGGACGCCCCCGCTGGTGAACTGGGTGCTCGTCCCCGCAATCGTGGTGCTGACCGTCGGCACGTGGATGGTCGGGACCGACATGGACGGCCGACCCGTCTGACAGGCGTCGCCCGAGAGACCGGTCTGCACCGACCGACTACGTCCCCCACCCACCGCACGCTGTCCAGCGAATTCTCCGGTCGGCGGCGCCTCCCGCCGGGAGCCGACAGCGTGGACAGTTCGGGCGGTCCACGTCCTCGGGCCACTCAGTCGTCGCTCGCGTCGTCCTCGGCCGACGGGGGACCGGGACCGACGCCCATCGGGCCCGTATCCCCCTCGACGACGTTCTCGGTCCAGGTCCCCCGGAGGAACCACGCCACGGCGACGAAGAAGATAGCCACGTTCGAGAGGGCGATGCCGTACCAGACGCCGGACGCGCCCATGTCGAACAGTTCGACCAGGACGTAGGCGGGCGGCACGCGGAAGACGACCAGAGCGAGAATCGACAGCGCCATCGCCGTCTTCGTCGACCCGCTTCCCCGGAACCCCCCCTGGACGACGCGGAACGCCCCCAGAAACACGAACGTGAGGCCGACGATTCGCAGGTAGTCGGCCCCGATGGTGACGACGACGTCGGACTGCTCGCCCGTGATGAACACCGCCGTCACCGGCCTGGCGAAGAGGAACGCGGCCGCGCTGACGACGGCCAGAAGCGCCGCGATGATGCCGACGGACGCGAAGACGGCGCGCCGGGCGCGGTCGGCCTGGTCCGCGCCCAGGTTCTGCCCGACGACCGTTTCGGTCCCGCGCGCGAGGCCCAGTGCGGGCAGAAACACGAGCGACGTCAGGCGGTTCCCGATGCCGTAGGCGGCGACGGCTTCCTGGCTGACGAGGGCGACGAGCGCCGTCAACACCGTCACGCCCAGCGCCCGGGTGGACTGTTCGACGCTGGCCGGCGCGCCGATTCGGAGAATCTTCTCGACCGTCGCCCGCCGGGGTCTGAAATCCGCGAGCGACGGCGAGATGCCGACCCATCCCGTCAGGAGGAGCGCCATTGCGATGACTGCCCCGACGCCGCGGGACGCGATAGTGGCGATGGCGGCCCCCTGGACGCCGAATCCGGCGAATCCGGTCGCGGCGTAGAGGGACTGCTCGAGGCCGGTCGCGCCCAGCGTCTCGAACAGGACGTTGTTCCGGAAGCCGAGGATGAAAAACGGGTCGACGACGACGTTCAGGAGGACGCCCAGAGCCATCAGGTACATCGGCGTCCGGGTGTCACCCCACCCCTGCAGGAGCCCCTGGAAGATGAAGAAGCCGAACACGAACGGGAT
>JBEPXT010000067.1:0-18484 GCA_041641795.1 Salinigranum sp. | reverse complement strand
GCTCTCGCAGTACACTTGCCGCCCCTGCAGACGAAACTCCGTGTCTCCGATACAGATGGGATTCGCCGGGTCGAACGAGTCGGGGGATAGATTGAGTCGGCGGACCGACTACGATAAAAATCAGTCGGGGGACGGTCGCTCCCGTGATTACCGCAACTCGACCGAGACGCCTCCCTCGACGTCCAGGTCGATGACTCCGTCGAAGAGTTCGGTGAACCGGTCCAGCGTTTCCTGGTCGTGAACCTCTTTGGAGAGGTGGAACAGTCCGACTGCGTCGTGTTCCTCGATGAGCGACAGGAGCTGTTCACACGCTTCGAGGGTCCGTTCGACGTCGGCGTAGTAGGCCATCTCGGTGATAGAGTCGACGCTCACACGGAGCTTCCCCTCGTGGGATTCGAGGAACCCGCGAACCTGTGAGACGATGCCGTCCAGGTCGTCGGGCGCTGAAACGTAGTGTACGTTGTCCTGTCGGCGCCGCGAGTACCCGCGGTCCACGGAGAGCGTATCGAGGATGACGGCCCGAGATTCGTCGACGTCGTAGTGTTCGAGTTTCTGTTCGACTTCCCGAGCGGTCGTCCGGGTCGAAACGACCAGAAAGTGGTCGGTATCGGATTTCAGGAAATCAGTGTCGATACGGTCTGTCTCGCCGATACTGGGGTGAAGGAGGACGATTCCCGTCCCGCCCGGAATCGTCTCCTCCGTGTCGTCGATGGCGAGCGAGTAATCCATACTGGATGAATTTCGGCGACGGACTTAAGAATGCGGGTGCTGGCGGGGGGCTCACCGAATCTGGATCGACGGAGCTACCGTTCCCTGTGCGGATTTCGACCCCAACTGCTCCGTCGCGACGCACACAGCGACGACGAAGTCACGATGGACCTCTCGGGCTGGCTCAGAAGTAGCCGACCAGGACGAGAGTTGGCGACGGGACGAGAGCTGGTAATCGGCACGAGAGTGGACGGCCAGATCAGGAGGCGACCCTCAGAAGAGCGAATCGGCCGTGGCGGCGCCGATGACGCTGAACACCGCGCCGACGCTCGTCGCCTTCAGCGTGATGAGTGTCGTCTGCATCAGGTCACCGCCCGTCTCCTCGGAGAGAAACGTCGACGGGGCGTCGAACGCCAGGGCGAGGAGGAACACGGAGAGGTACGAGACGAGCATCAGCGACACGAACCGGAGCGGGATACCGGCGACGCTGAGTTCCCGGTCCGGATTTCTGTCGTCGGCCTTGTAGAGGGTCGCGTAGCCGATAGACATGACGATGCCGACGGTAACGGCGACCTGAAGTGCGGACATGCTGACCGCGAGCACCCACACTTCCTCGGTGACGACGAACGGCCCCGCCAGGAGAAACCCGCCGACGACCTGTTGGGCGGTGTCAGCGACGACGCGGTAGCCCCGAGAGCGCCTGCTCATGAGTACCGTAGCCGGCCTGCCTTGTTAAACGAATCGTGCGGTGGTCGACCAGGCCCGGGTGCGACTGGATACAATCGCTCTTGAGACCGTCATTGGGCGAAAGAGGTCGCCGTGGCCGGTTCGGACGGAAAGGGGTCGCCGTGGCCGGTTCGGACGGAAAGGGGTCGCCGTGGCCGGTTCGCCAGGTGGCTGCCGTGCGCACGTAACCCCTCTACTGGTGATTCCGGCGGTGGACGACCGAATCACATCTGCCCGGACGTTCTGAGGAAAAATACATTCGGGTATATAGAACAGGGGAACACTCATAGATAGATTATTGCACGACTCACCCACCCTTCGAGACACGAGCAGCCCCTGTCACCATGCCAGCCGAATTCCAACCGGTTGACGGCCTGGACGCCCGCGTCATCGAACGATGCGAGGACGTCCCTTCGACCCCGGCACCCGGTAACTACGTCGTCATCGACGTGATGTACTTCTCGACCACGGTGGTCGAACTGTTCGACAACGGCGCGGCGTACGTCCACGTTACCGAGGAACGGGGCGACGAACTCGCCTTCCGCGAGCGCCACCCCGACGCCGTCATCGGCGGTGACAGCAACGACGACTACGAACCCGCCGAGGGCTACGATTTCTTCAACTCGCCGAGTTACGTTCAATCCATCGACCTGAACGGCCGACCCGCCGCACTGACGTCGACGAACGGAGGTCGGACCGTCGACAGGCTTCGAAGACGAGGCGGTGACGACGTGACGGTGTTCGTCGGTTCGACGACGAACGCCGCCGCACTCGGGCGGTATCTCCGGACGAAGAACGAGCCTACGTACCTGGTCAGCGCAGGGTCGTCCGGGACGCCCGCAGTCGAGGACCACATCGGTTCGATTCTCGTGGGACGGCATCTCGAAGGCAACCCGCCGGCAGACGTGGAACGACAGGTGATGCAGGACCACGTGAAAGTCGCCAAGGGGCCCGACTACGTCTCGAAACACGAGGTCCGTCGCTCGGACGTCGTCGACTACGCGACGAACTTCGACAGCAGAGAGGTCATTCCGCGTCTCGACGGAGACCGACTCGTCGACCTCTCCCGGACACAGGCCGTTCGGCGCAAGCCTCCCGCCACGCCCGCATAATTAAACTACACACAGGCGTTCTCGTCGCCCGTTCGCTTTCAGGTTCGACTCTCGATTGCTCGCGGGTTCGACTCCGGTTTGCTCGCGCCTTCGGTTTCCCTTCGTTACAGGTCGGTTCCAGATTCGTCGACTCGTCGGGACCCGTCGAGAAGCCCGTAACGCATCGAATTCATTTTACACCGCGGACGCGACGTGCGACCATGACCGTTCGCGAGGAGTTCGACGCCTGGGCCGCGGAAGGGCGAGACAGGGGGATGGAAGACCGCCACTGGAACACAGCCAAGCACGTCCTCGCACGGATGCCCGTGGAACCTGGCGACGCCGTCCTCGACCTCGGTTCCGGAAGCGGCTACGCCGCCCGGGCGCTCCGGGAGACGATGGACGCAGGACGCGCTTACGGCGTCGACAGGGCGCCGCAGATGGTTCGAAACGCCCGCGAATACACGGACGACCCGGCGGTAGGGTTCTTCGTCGGGGACTTCGAGCACCTCCCGTTCCCCGACGACAGCCTCGACCACGTCTTCTCCATGGAGGCGTTCTACTACGCCGCCGACCCGGACGAAGCGCTGGCGGAACTCGTCCGCGTCCTCAGACCCGGCGGGACGTTCTTCTGCGCGGTCAACTACTACGAGGAGAACACATACTCGCACGCCTGGCAGGAGTCGATAGACGTCGACATGACTCTCTGGAACCGCCAGGAGTACCGACGAGCGTTCCGGAAGGCAGGCTTCCACGTCGCCGAGCAGGACAACGTTCCGGACCGCGACGTGGAGATTCCCCCGTCAGAGACGTTCCCCACCGACGATTGGGAGAGCAGGGACGCGATGGTCGAACGGTACCGGACGCTCGGAACGCTCCTGACGGTGGGCGTCGTCCCGTAGGGAGCCCCGCACGCAGCTCACCCCTCCGTTTCGTCTCCAGTATATGAACACTCGCCGGGGCCAATAGTTTTCAGGTGACCGGTCGTACCGTCTGTGTGATTTCTCGACGACGCGCTCTCGGCGGACTGCTGGTGCTCGTCGCTGCGCTGGCGGCGGCGCTCCTCTCGGAGGTACTCGCGACAGTGTTTTTCACTATCACCGTCGCGTACGTCCTCGTCCCGTTCCGGCGGGAGTTGACCGCCCGCGGCCTCTCTCGGCGGTGGGCGAACGCGCTGACGACGGCGGCGGCGTTCGTGGGGACGCTGCTGATACTCTCCCCGCTCCTGGTGGTGCTCCTGCTCCGACTGGACGTGCTCCTCGGACTCGTTGAGGCGATTCCGGACGAAATCTCCGTGAACCTCTTCGGGTTCGCGTACGTCCTGACCTTCGACCAGGCACTCACCATCGTCAGCGCCTACCTTCGCGGACTGGCCCGGAACGCAGCGCGAGAAGCGCCGGTGTTGCTCATCAAGTTCACCCTGTTCAGCCTCCTGCTGTACTCGCTCGTCTCCGGGGGCGAGTCGGTCCGACGAGCCGTCCTGGGGGTGGTCCCCGCCGAGTACCGCGACGTCGTGACTGCACTCAGCAGGCGGACCCGCGAGACGCTCTTCGCCATCTACGTCCTCCAGGCGGTCACCGCCGTCGGGACGTTCCTGATAGCCATTCCCGTGTTCGTGCTGCTCGGGTATCGATACCCGGTGACGCTGGCCACCGTCGCGGGCGTCCTCCAGTTCGTGCCCATCGTCGGACCGAGCGTCCTCCTCGCGGGACTCGCGGGGTTCCACCTGCTGGTGGGTGAAACCGTCCGGGCCGCCGTGGTCTTCTTCGTGGGCGGGTTCTTCGTGGCCTGGCTTCCGGACGTCCTGATCCGCCCACGACTCGCGATGGAGACTGCTCACCTGCCCGGTGGCCTCTACTTCATCGGATTCGTGGGGGGACTCCTCACGCTCGGACCGGTCGGCGTCATCGCGGGACCGCTGGTCGTAGCGCTCCTGGCCGAAGTGGTAGACCTGCTCGCCGGGGAAGTGGAACTCGAACCGGTGGCCGACCCTGGTCCGCAGACAGACCCGACAGCGAGCGCGGATGCAGACCCGAACCCCGAACCAGAGGCGGAACGGAGGTCCGAACCGGAACCTGAGCCCTCGGACGACGGGTGAGCATCCTCCGGCACGTCGGCTCGGTCGTCGGTCCTCCCACCCATTCGACCGCGAACCGCCCCACTGAACCTGTCGCCGGTCGCCGCATCGACTCTGCTGGCGATAGCCTCCCGCCCTCTTCAGCGCCCACCGTCACCGAACGAGAACACTATCCGGGCTACTCCTCGTCGCTCGTCTCGACGGGGCCGCCGCGCTCTGTCCACTCCGTGAGGCTCCCCTCGTAGAATCCGACGTCCTCGTACCCCAGCGACCGGAGGACGAGGTAGGTGTGGCTAATCCGCCTGGCAGTGTTACAGTAGAGGAGGACGGGCGTTCCGGGCGTCACTCCGTGTGAGGCGAGTATCGACTCGAGTTCGTCGGACGGCTTCAGGCCCCTCGACTCGTCGTCGACGAACTCCCGCCAGTCGAGGTTGACGGCGCCGGGGACGTGTCCCTCCTCGTACTCCCAGGGTTCTCGCGTGTCCAGAATCACCCACTCGCCGTCGACGGCGTCGCGAACGGCTTCGAAGTCGACGAGCGGAGAGTTTTCGGGCTCACGGATTTCGTAGTTCGAGGGCTCGACGTCCGGTTCGTCGCGGGACACTTCGTGCGCTCGACTCCAGGCGCTGAAGTCGCCGTCGAGCAAGCGGAGGTCGCGGTGGCCGTACAGTTCGGCCGTGACGAGAAACCGCGCCGCGAACACGCCGTGGGTGTCGTCGTACGCCACGAGGGTGTCGTCTTCCGAGATGCCGGCCGACTCCATCAACTCGCGCCAGACGTCCGCCCCGGGGAGCATCCCCTCGTCACCGTCTTCCGACCGAAATCGCTCGAAGGGGACGTTCACTGCGCCGGGAACGTGTCCGATGCCCTCGTACTCCCACTCGTCTCTGACGTCGACGACCCGCACGTCTTCGAGCGACGCTGCGAGCCAGTCGGCGGAGACGACGACGTTCTCGTACATGCGGTGGCGTAGACGCGCCCCGGATTTAGGTACGGCGGCACGCTCTCCCGCCGCCGTGAACCGAAGCACGGCGGCGAAACGCCAGGCGTCCGAGGGCGGCGACGACGCCTCCTCCGATTTCCGGACAATGCGATCTCCTGTCGGAGTGGGCCGAGCGACCGTATCTGATACAGGTCGTCACAGAAGCCCACAACACTTGCTGGTATCTGCCGTACGCAATTGCTCGAAGGCGTCACGCACCTGACGAGAGAGACGGCGCACCACCGGATGGTAATAAATGTGATACGATTCCGGTTTGTGTCCCCGGAAAAACACGCAAAACGTTCCGGTATGCCGAACGAGGGGCCGTACGTGCCGTTTGAGGGGGAAGTTATGTCGCTGGGACGCATAGAATCCCCCGTATGTCAGATTCGGAATACGCGAAAGACGTGTTGGTGTCGGCCGACTGGGTGGAGAACCACCTCGACGAGTTCCAGAGCGACGACCCGGCGTATCGACTCGTGGAAGTCGATGTCGACACGGAGGCGTACGCCGAGGGGCACGCCCCGGGCGCCATCGGGTGGAACTGGGAGACGCAGTTGCAGGACCAGACCACCCGTGACTTGCTCGACAAGGCGGACTTCGAGGACCTGCTGGGAAGTCACGGCATCACCCCCGATTCGACGGTGATCCTGTACGGCGACAACTCGAACTGGTTCGCGGCCTACACGTACTGGCAGTTCAAGTACTACGGTCACGAGGACGTTCGCCTGATGAACGGCGGCCGGGACTACTGGCTCGACAACGACTACCCCCTGACGACGGACGAACCCGACTTCCCCGCCGTCGAGTACGAAGCGCGGGGACCGTTCGAGGAGTATCGAGCCTACCGCGACGACGTCGACAAGGCCATCGAGAAGGGACTGCCCCTCGTCGACGTTCGCTCGCCCGAGGAGTTCACCGGTGAACTGCTGGCTCCCCCTGGACTGCAGGAGACGGCCCAGCGGGGCGGTCACATCCCGGGCGCGAAGAACATCTCCTGGGCGGCCACCGTCAATCCCGACGGGACGTTCAAGTCCGCCGAGGAACTGCAGAACCTCTACGGCGGCGAGGGTATCGACGGCGACGAGTCGGTCATCGCCTACTGCCGCATCGGCGAGCGCTCGTCCATCGCGTGGTTCGCGCTCCACGAACTCCTAGGGTACGAGTCGGTCCGCAACTACGACGGGTCGTGGACCGAGTGGGGGAACCTCGTCGGCGCGCCCGTCGAAACCGGTGAGGGGAACTGAGCGGCCGAGACTCGCTTCCGGGCGCCCGTAAACTGCGGGACAGTGGGCGATGGTTTCTAAGGCGCCGCCGCCCTACCTGGCGGCATGACTTCACAGGACGTTCTCGACTCGATACGCGAGGAACACGAAACGCCGCTCTCTCGACTCGGCTCCTCGAAGTGGGTGTACGCGCTGACGGGCGGCGAGATGACCGCCGAGAGCGTCCTCGCCGCCGCGGCGGCGGAGATGCACGCCGCCGCGGACGTCTTCGACACGTGGGCCGCTTCGGAGGACGACGGCGACGCCGCCGCGCTCTTCGGAAACGCGGCCGACGACGCGCGGGACCACTACGACACGGTCGCCCCAGCGGAGTACGAACCCGGCGACTCCCGACCGGGGGTGTACGACGTGCTCGCCGAGGCCGACGGGACTATCACGCGCACCGGCGCACTGCTCGGCCGTACTCTCGTCACCGGGAAGACCACCGGGCAGATGGTCGGATTCTTCGTCGGCGACGCGGACCCACAGACCGCCGACACGTTCCGCGGCGTCCGGACCGACGTGGAGGACCAGCAGGCATCGGTGCTCGAACTCCTCGACGACGTCTGCGTCGACGAAGCCGACTGGGAAGTGGCGAGGGCCGCCGCCGCCGACGTCATCGAGGCGGCGTACGACGACTACGTCTCGACGCTCGAATCGATGGGCGTCGAACCGAAGAACGTCTGCTGACCGGCCACGTTCCTTCCTCTTCGCTTCCCGCTCATCCTGCTCTTCCCGCTCGTCCCGCTCTCCCCACTGTTCACTGCTCTTCCTGCTCTTCCTGCTCTTCCTGCTCTTCTTGCTCATTCTGCTCTTCTTGCTCACTCTGCACTTCCTGCTCTGGCCCTCCTCCGCTTCCCTCTCATCCCGCTTCCTCCTGTTCCTCTCGAACGTTCTCTCCTTTCGTGCGAGGAAGACTCTCTCAATCGAGAGTGTAGCCGTTCTCCACACGAAATGAAGGGGTTCACGTCGAACCGGTTCGCACTGCGCTATCCCGATGTCGACATCACACGCCTTCGACGGTCTTCCGGTACTCGGTGACGTGTTCGCGGGCGGCGACGACGTTGGCTCTCGCGTCCCCCGCCACCTCGTCGGCGAGTTCTGCGAGCGCGTTCATGTGACGGTCCAGTCGCCCGTGGTCCGGGCCGCTCTCGCGCTCTGCCAGCGATTCGAGGTGCGTCGCCTGCTCGTTGGCCGCCGCCGCCTGGTCGCCTTCGAGGAGCGACGCCGCCGCCCTGAGTTCCTCGGCCGCCCGTTCGAGTTCCTTCCGGGTCATGCTACTCGGTACCATCGTCGGACGGATAGGCCTTGACTCGCTGCCACGTGCTGCCGATATCTACGTCGCAGGAGTCCGTTCGGCCCGGAGGGCCACACCTCGAACTGAGCGACGTGGTCTGTTGCCACCCCGAGCGAGGCGGTCAAGTGCTTCCGTGCCCAACGAGCGATGATGAGTGACACGTCCGGCCCGCTCTCGCCCGACAGACCGGAGGTCGACCGCGACTTCCGCGTCGACGCCCCCTTCGAACCGGCAGGCGACCAGCCAGCGGCTATCGAGCAACTGGCGCGGGGATTCCAGCAGGGAATGGACCGGCAGACCCTGCTCGGCGTCACGGGTTCCGGCAAGACCAACACCGTCTCCTGGGTGATAGAGGAGATTCAGAAACCGACGCTCGTCATCGCGCACAACAAGACGCTCGCCGCCCAGCTGTACGAGGAGTTCAGGAACCTGTTTCCGGACAATGCGGTCGAGTATTTTGTCTCGTACTACGACTACTATCAGCCGGAAGCCTACGTCGAGCAGACGGACACCTACATCGACAAGGACGCGTCCATCAACGACGAAATCGACCGGCTTCGCCACTCCGCGACCCGGTCGCTGCTGACCCGGGACGACGTCATCGTCGTCGCGTCCGTGTCGGCCATCTACGGCCTCGGCGACCCGCGGAACTACGTCGACATGTCTCTCCGCCTCGAAGTCGGGCAGGAAATCGACCGTGACGAACTGCTGGGGCGACTCGTCGACCTGAACTACGAGCGCAACGACGTCGACTTCACGCAGGGGACGTTCCGCGTCCGCGGGGACACCGTCGAAGTCTTCCCGATGTACGGGCGATACGCGGTTCGCATCGAGTTCTGGGGCGACGAGATAGACCGCATGACGAAACTCGACCCCCTGGCGGGTGAGGTCAAGAGCCAGGAACCCGCCGTCCTCGTCCACCCGGCGGAGCACTACTCCATTCCCGAGGAGCGCCTCGAGCGCGCCATCGACGAAATCGAGGAACTGATGGAACAGCGCGTCCGGTACTTCGAGCGACAGGGCGACCTTATCGCCGCCCAGCGCATCGAGGAGCGGACGACGTTCGACCTCGAGATGATGCGCGAGACGGGCTACTGCTCCGGTATCGAGAACTACTCGGTCCACCTGTCCGACCGGGAGTCCGGGGAGGCCCCGTACACCCTGCTCGATTACTTCCCGGACGACTTCCTGACGGTCATCGACGAGTCACACCAGACGGTTCCGCAGATTCGCGGCCAGTTCGCCGGCGACAAGTCGCGCAAGGAGTCGCTCGTGAACAACGGCTTCCGCCTCCCGACGGCGTACGACAACCGCCCGCTCACCTACGAGGAGTTCGAGGAGAAGACGGGGCAGGTGCTGTACGTGTCGGCCACGCCCGCGGACCACGAGTACGACGTCTCGGACCAGGTCGTCGAGCAGATCGTTCGCCCGACGCACCTTGTCGACCCGGCCGTCGAAACCGTGCCGGCGTCGGGACAGGTCGACGACCTGATGGACCGCATCGACCGCCGCGTCGAACGGGACGAGCGAGTCCTCGTCACCACGCTGACCAAGCGGATGGCGGAAGACCTCACGGAGTTCCTCGACGAGGCCGGCGTGGCCGTCGAGTACATGCACGACGAGACGGACACGCTGGAGCGTCACGAACTGATTCGGGGGCTCCGTCTGGGCGAGTTCGACGTGCTCGTCGGCATCAACCTCCTCCGGGAGGGCCTGGACATCCCAGAGGTGTCGCTGGTCGCGATTCTCGACGCCGACCAGCAGGGGTTCCTCCGGTCGGAGACCACCCTCGTCCAGACGATGGGCCGGGCGGCCCGAAACGTCAACGGCGAGGTGGTCCTGTACGCCGACGAGACCACCGACGCGATGGAGTCGGCCATCGAGGAGACCCGCCGGCGGCGGCGCATCCAGCAGGAGTTCAACGAGGAGCACGGCTACGAACCCCAGACCATCCAGAAGGAGGTGGGGGAGACGTCGCTGCCCGGGAGCAAGACGGACACCTCTGGCGTCTCGCGAGGCGACGTCGAAACCGACGAGGAGGCCAGAGAGCAGATTGCACTGCTCGAAGAGCGGATGCGGGAGGCGGCCGACAACCTCGAGTTCGAACTGGCCGCGGACATCCGCGACCGCATCCACGACCTGCGGGAGGAGTTCGACCTGGACGGTCGGAACCGAGAGGGCGGCGTCGCCCCCGAACCGGACGCCGACTTCTGACCGCGCGGATTTTGCCTGATTATCCCCGATTATTCGGGTGTTATATCAAGTTTTTTCAGTGAGGTGTGGAAACGCGGGGCCACGAATGGACGACTGCTCAGTTAGCCGCCGCGCCCGCGACGCGGTCCGACCGACACGCGACGCGGCGCGACCGAGGGACTCCGACGGAGCGACCCGGCCGCCGATCGGCCGGCCATCGGCAAGGCGACGTGATTTCGAACGCCCGGTGGTCGCGGCCCAGGGGGTACCGAACTGATGCTGTTCGGCATCCCGGCGACGGACCTGGTCGTGCTGGTGCTCATGGCGTTTCTCATCGCGACGACGGTGAACACGTTCGCGATGGAGGCCGCGGTGCTGTTCACCCCCGCGTTCCTCTACGTGTTCCCGCGCGTCGTCGAGGGATTCCCGGCCGTCTCGGTCAACGCGGCTATCGGTCTCGCCCTGTTCGTCGAACTGTTCGGCTACTCGTCGAGCGTGACCGCATACTGGTTCCGGAAACAGATCGACTTCCACGCCGCCTGGAAGATACTCTCGATTGCTGTCCCGGTCGCCGTCGGCGCTCGGGTGGTCTCGTATCTCGTCCCCTCCGACCTCCTGATGTTGCTGTTCGGCGGGTTGCTCCTCGTCCTCTCTGCGGTACTCTACGAGTCCCACGAGCACGGCCCCTCGATGCTCGACCGCGTCGTGGAGATGCCGGTCACCGGCCTCTCCGGGGACGACCTCCCCGACTGGTACGAACCCCAGACGCGCGTTCTCGCGGACGGCGGGACCGTGGAGGCGGGGAGCCAGGAGGGATTCCACTTCGAACCGTTCGACAAAGCGCTGACGTTCGCGGGCGGTGCGCTGGCCGGACTCGTCGGCATCGCCGTGGGGGAACTGACCCAGACGATGCTGACGGTCCGCAAGCGGTTTCCGGTTCAGCTATCGACGGGGACGAGCGCGTTCGTCCTGCATCTCACCATCGTCTCGGCGCTGGTGACCAACCTGGTGCTCCTGCAGTTCGCGCCGCACATGGCCGGCGAGGAGTTCACGGTTCCGTTCAAAATAGGCTCTATCGTCGCCGTCGGGTGCCTCTTCGGCGGACAGGCGGGCGCCTACCTGAACAGTCGCCTCACGGAAGACGTCGTCGTCAGGATGCTCATCGCGGCGTACGCACTCGTCGGCGGTCTGGTGTTCGTGCGAACGCTGTTCCTGTGACGCTGTGACCCTCTCCGTGACGGGTCGACGGTCGCTCCCGCGACACGCCGACCGGGTCGCCTCGACGGTCACTCCCGGGCGGATTCGGACTCTACTTCGGGGAAGGAGACGTCGCGTTCGGGTTCGCCGTTGCCGACGTCGTCGGCGTCGGCGACGAGTTCCTCGATGTCGTCGAGTCCGAGCAGTTCGCGGGTTTCTGCGTCGAAGTCGTTGCTGTCGAGGCCGCGGTGTTCCTGCACGTCACCGCCCGTGAGTCCGCGTCCGTAGCGTCCCAGCAGCGAGGTCAGCTCCTGGGGAAGTACGTAGGTCGTGGAGGGGGCCTCGCCGATGCGTCCCAGCGACTCCATCCCCCGGTCGATGATGGCGCGTTCGCCCATCGACTCCGCGGAGCGAGCGCGGAGGACCGTCGAGATGGCGTCGCCCTGAGCCTCGAGGACGGCGGCCTGCTTCTGTCCCTGCGCCCGGATGATGTTCGACTGCTTGTCCCCCTCGGCCTTCTCGATGGCGCTCCGGCGCTCCCCCTGCGCTTCGAGAATCATCGCCCGGCGACGGCGTTCGGCGGAGGTCTGTTCCTCCATCGCGTTTTTCACGTCGGCGCTCGGCGTCACTTCTCGCACTTCGACGGACTCGACGCGGATGCCCCACCGGTCGGTCGGTTCGTCGAGTTCCACCCGGATTCGCTTGTTTATCTGGTCCCGGCGGGAGAGCGTCTCGTCGAGTTCCATGTCGCCGAGCACCGCGCGGAGCGTCGTCTGGGCGAGGTTGGAGACGGCGACCTCGTAGTCGTCGACCTCCAGGAACGCCTTCTTGGCGTCCATGACGCGGATGTAGACCACCGCGTCTGCGACGACCGGCGAGTTGTCCTCGGTGATGGCTTCCTGCGTCGGCACGTCGATGGTCTGGGTCCGGAGGTCGAACGCGTACGTCTTCGAGACGAACGGGGGGACGACGTTGAGCCCCGGTTCGAGGAGGCCCCGGTACTCGCCGAAGACGGTCAGGGCGCGCTTCTCGTAGGCCTGGACGATTTCCACCGCGCTGAACACGGCGGCGGCCGCGACCAACAGGAACAGCAGGCCCGCGACGGTGAACGGGGTTATGGGGAGGACCACGAGGGCGGTGACGGCGAGGGCCACGAGGATGACGGCCCGGGTCAGGGGATTCGGGACGCCGCCCGCACTCATTCGTCCCAGGAGGCGCCAGATGCTGGCCATGGTCCGTCTTGGGTTCGCGCGCGGTTAAATGTCTCTCCGGCAACGTGCTGCGGACTCCCCGCCACGACCGCTCTTCCGCGGGAGACGCGTACCCCGCCTTCGCCCTCCTCGATTCGCGTCACTCGCCGTCCAGCACGTGCGCCTCTGGGACGTAGCAGTCGAACGTCCCCTCCAGTACCGTCGTCCCGTCGGCCGTCTCCACTGCGCACGCCACCAACGCCCGGCGGCCGTCTCGACTCTCGACGCTGGCGTCGGCCACCAGGCGTTCGCCCGCCGTGACTGGCGCGGGAAAGGAAACGTCCGCACCGGTCAGCACGACGGTCGGTTCGTTGACCGCCAGCATCGCCGCGTAGTCCGCCAGACCGAACGCGAATCCGCCGTGTACCAGTCCCGACTCGTCGACGGCCATCTCGTCGTTGGTCTCCAGTTCGGCGCTCGCTGACCCCTCTTCCACTCGAACCGGCCGCCCGACGTACCGCTCGGACGCCGCCGCGTGCGTTCGTGGTTCGTCCATGGCCCGGCGTACTCTCGCCCCGGAGATAACCGTACTGCCGCCGGGAACGGCAGGTTTATTCGCGGATGGTGACCTCTCGTCAGGTATGCGACGTTCCCGCGCCGCCGTCGACGCCGAGGACCTTTTGAAACTCGTCCTCGTCCTCGTCGTCGTCTGGCTCGTCCTGGAAATCGTCGGCGAGGTGCTCGACCTGTTCACCGCCCTCCTCGGTCCGTTCCGGCCGCTCCTGGGGCTGGCCGTCGTGGTTCTCATCGTCCTCTGGTTCCTGGACCGCATCTGAGGACCGCTCCCCCTCGGACGCTGCGGTCCGCCCGCTCAGGCGCGCCGCCGGAAGCCGACGCCTTCTTTCCCGGCGGTCGCCTCGGTCCGCTGTGTACAGCCTGAACGTGCCGGTACCGGGTGACGTCGAACGACTCGCGTCCGACCTCTACCCGTCGGTCAGTCGGTTCGACCGCATCCGGGACCGTCACACGCTCGTCGCGAAGCGGTTCGAGACGGACGGCGACGCCGGCACGGACTCGCTGGCGCGTCTCCGCGAGCGACTCCGGGAGACGCTTCGCGACGCCCCCGCCTTCGAGGCGCGGACGGACGGCCTCGGCTGCTTCGAGCGACCGGTCCGCGGTCCCGGTCCGGTCGTCTACATCCGCGTCGAGAGTCCGGGCCTCCTGGACCTCCACCGGCGACTCTGTGTGGCGTTCGGCGCGGTGCCGGACCTGGAGGGCGAGGACTACACGCCCCACGTCACCCTCGCCCGCGGCGGGTCGGTCGAGGCCGCCCGGGCGCTGGTCGACCGGTCGGTAGCCGACGTGCGGTGGACCGTCTCGGAACTGACGGTGTGGGACTCCCGGTACCGCGAGCGGGTGGCCTCGATTCCGCTTCCGGCGTGACCACCGGTCGGCCGTCCGCTCCGGGAACCGGACCAGAACCGGAACCGGACCAGAATGGTAATCGAACGCGGTCGGTCGCTGGTTTTTCGCGGCGTAGCGCTTGGTCGTTCACTCGCGCTCGCGCCGTTCGACGCGCATCTCCATTCCGTCGGCCGGATGCATCGTCAGCGAGCCTCTGAGCGACAGCGGTCCGTCCTCGACGCGTTCGAGCGAGAACTGCCTGGCCACGGTTCCCAGAACGAGTTTCGCCTCCAGCAGCGAGAACTGCTTGCCGATACAGTGGCGGGGCCCCGCGCCGAACGGGAAGTAGGCGTACCGCGGTCGCGCAGACCGGCGCTCCGCGGTCCACCGGTCCGGGTCGAACGTCTCCGGATCGTCGTACCACCGCGGGGACCGGTGAATCACCCACTGGGGAAGCATGACCGCCGAGTCGGCGGGGATGCGGTACCCCCCGAGTCTCACGTCCGTCTTCGGCTGGCGGAACATCACGTAGACCGGGGGATACAGGCGCATCGCCTCGCTGAGGACCCGGTCGACGTACTCCAGTCTGCGGACGTCGGCGGTCGTCGGGTTCTGGTCGCCCACCACACGGTCGAGTTCGTCGTGAACGCGGCGCTCGACCGCCGGGTGCTCCGAGAGCAGGTACCACGTGTAGGTGAGCGTCAGCGCCGTCGTGTCGTGCCCGGCCAGCAGCATGGTCATCAGTTCGTCGCGGAGTTGCCCGTCGCTCTGCTCGCCGCGGGCTTTCGCCCGGAGGAGAATCGACAGCAGGTCCATCGGAGCGTCCCCGTCCGCCTGGGCGGTGCCCCGGCGCTCGGCGACCAGGTCGTCGATGATCCCCTCCAGCACCTCGATGGACTCGCGGTAGCGGCGGTTCTCGGGGGTCGGCATCCAGTCGGGAATCAGGAATCGCAGGGGGCTCGGTTCGAAGCGCTGTCCCAGCGGTTCGAGGTGCTCCTGTACCGTCCGGACGCGCTCGTCGTCGATGGTTGCCCCGAACATCGCCTCGACGATTATCTTCACCGTCAACCGGGCCATCTCGATTTCGACGTCCCGGACGTCCCCGTCGACCCAGCCGTCGAGCATCTCCTGGGTGTGCCCCGTCATCATGTCGTCCAGACCGGCGAGCCGTCGCATCCGGAACGCCGGCTGAGCCAGGTCGCGCTGCTTGCGCCAGACCTCGCCCTCGCTCAGCAGTAACCCCTCTCCGAGCAGGTCGCCGATGGCGTCGTCCTGGAAATCGGGCTTCCGGTACGTCGCGTCGTCGGTGACGAGCACCCGTTCGACGTCGTCCGGGTTGGTTATCATGTAGGTCTCGAAGGGGCCGAGGTCGAGGCGGACCACGTCGCCGTAGGCCTCGCCGACCGCCGTCATGAAGGCGAACGGGTCCCGCGCGTACTTGCGGCTGTTTCCGAGCACCGGTACGCCCTTCGGACCTGGAGGGTCGGTCCTCATCGGGGGTACCTTGGCGTGGACGCTAATGACGCCTTCGCCGCCTCTCCCGCGACTCGCTCGTCGCCTGAATCTGCCCACCAGTCCACGGCTCACGGCCGCGGCGGGTCGCCGTCGTAGGCGTCCTGGTCGGAGAAGAAGTTCAGCATGGCGAACTTCAACTTCTCGGGCGCGATGTCGATGAGTTCCGACTCCTCCTCGGGCGGGAACGTGTGCCTGACGCCGTACTTGCCCATCTCGTCGCTCGCGGCGGTGTATCGCTTGTCCACGAGGACGCGCACGCCGAAATCGTCGGGGGCGCGGATGACCCGTCCGAGCGCCTGGCGCGTCTTGCGGATTGTCGGAATCTCGACGGCGTACCGCCACCCTGCGTCGCCCCCGTGGTCGCCGAACGTCCGGTCGTAGGCGTCCTGGACCGCTTCCATCCGGTCGGACAGGTGCGGGTAGGGAACGCCGACGACGACGACGGTTCGGGCGTCGTCCCCGTCGAAGCTCACGCCCTCCGTGAGCGTCCCCCACATCGAGGTGAACAGCGCCGCGTCCGTCGAATCGACGAACTCGCGCCGGAGTTCCTCGGCCCGGGTCCCGGGCCGGTCGAGGTGCAGGGCGCTGCCGCCCACGGCGGTCACGTCCTGTCGGAGTCGCTCGTAGTAGCGCTCTGCCTCGGCGTACGACGGGAAGTACAGGAGCGTGTTCCCGGGAGTGAACCTGACGACGTCCGCGAGCAGGCCCTGCAGCGCCGCCTGCGTGTCCTGGTCGTCTCGCTCGCTCTTGAACAGGGGCGGCGTCTCCACGGCGAACGTCCGCCGGTTCTCCTCGGGGTACTCGAGGCCGTAGGCGAGCGTCGCCGGACCGGACAGGCCGAGTACGTCCTCGGTCACGTCGAACGGACGGAGGGTCGCGCTCATCAGGATGCTCGCGTGAACCTCCTCGAAGAGGTCCGTGGTCACCTGCCGCGGGATGCAGGTGTACAGTTCCGCCCGCCCGTACACCTCGTCGGTCCCGGCGTCCCGTCGCACCGACACGACCGGGTACTGTCCGAGTTCGGCCCCCTCCTCCATCCAGGCGCTGATGAACTGGGCCGCCTCGAGCGTCTGGCACTCCGTCCGCGTGGTCGTCTCGCCGCGCCGGTAGGCGTCGGCGTACTCCTCGTCGAGGCTCCGGCCCAGCTGGAGCGCGAGTTCGACGTCGGTGTCGATGCCCCGCCCCTCGTACGTGTCCAGGAACGCGAGGGTCAGGTCGTCCCGCCGGTCCTCGTTGGCCACGGGCACGTCCTCCCAGTTCTCGCCGACGCGCTCGCGCTCGGCGGGGCTCATCGCGTTCCGGCGCGTCCGGCGGAGTCCGCGGAGGAACGCGGACACGACGTTCCGCGCGCTCTCGGCTCGGGAGTCGTCCACGTCGTCCAGTTCCGTCAGCGCGCTCTCCAGCGTGTTCTCGGTGAGCGTTCGGCTCGCGTGGTCGCGGGCCGCGTCCTCGATGTTGTGGGCCTCGTCGAAGACGGTGAGCACGTCGTCGGGGTCCCGGTCCAGCCACCGGAAGAACTGCTCGCGGATGGTCGGGTTCAGCAGGTGGTGGTAGTTGGCGACCACGAGGTCCACCCTGTCCATCCCCTCTTTGAGCAGTTCGTACCCGCACAGCCCCTGTCGCTCGGCGTACTCGAACACCTGGTCGGGCGTCCGAACGTCGTCGAACAGCCACGAGAAGAACTCGTCGGTGTCGCCCGCGAGGTTCTCGTGGTAGTACTCGCAGACGTTGCCCTCCCGCCGATCGGCCAGTTCCGCCTCGACGGACTCCAGTTCGTCGGTGACGGCCTGGCGCGCCTCCGCCGCGCCCTCCTCGCCGGCCTGCATCCGGTCGAGGAGGTCCGAGGCCTGGTCTCGCAACTCCGCGGCCTCCTGCTGGAGGTCGACCACGTCGCGGGTGGCGTCCCGGAGCGCCTGGCACTCCTCGTAGCCGACGTCGATGTGGCACATCGAGGACTTGCCTCGGAACACCACGGCCCGGATGGGTTCCTCGCGGTTGATGGCCCGCGAGTCGGCGACGAACTGGCGCATCTGCTGGTGGACGTTCGTCGTGATGACGACCGTCTTGTCGTGCTGACGCGCGTACTCGAGGGCCGGGACGAGCGCCGAGAGGGTCTTTCCGGTCCCCGGTGCGCCCTCCATGAGCACGTCCTGGCCGCGCGCGAGGGCGTTGGCGATGCGGTCCATCGCCTCTCGCTGATTCGGATACGGTTCCTCGTACGGGAAGAACCGCTCGTACCCGCTGGTTGTTGCCACTGGGTGTGGGTTCGCTCTCATCGGATAAAAGACTCGGGGAGCGTCGCCTCGGGCCCTGGCCGAATACCGGCGTCCGGCGCCGCTCACACCGGGGACCCGCGTCGGTCCACTACGTCTCCGGCATTCACGCTCTCGGTACCGTTCGCCCGCGATATTCACGCTCTCGGCCGCCCTCCCTGTGGTATGGACGAGACCAGCCTCTCCCCCGAGTTCACGGACGCCCTCGTGAGTACCTGCCGCGCCGCAATCAGCGACACCCTCCGGAGCGTCATCTACTTCACGCCAACCGCGTTCGACCTGCTCTACCTCCGACAGGACCTCTACGCCGGCGACGACGGGCGGGCCCGCGAGGTGAAAGCGGCGCTGGTCGACAGCGAGCGCGCCGGATTCGGCGACGTCGAGCGGTACGAGGCGCCCGCCCGCGACCCCGGAACCGACTCGGTCGTCGGCGAGTACGAGTTCACCGTCCGCGTGTTCTCCGAGGGCTATCTTCATACAGGCGAGAGAATCCCGCCGTTTACGGCGGGCGTGAATCGCCGTCTTCGGTATCATTAATTGTCAGACGCTTGTACTGAATGCTACCG
>JBEPXT010000066.1:0-18626 GCA_041641795.1 Salinigranum sp. | reverse complement strand
GGCGGCAGCAGGGGCGCGCTGGCGACGATGGCGTGCGGCCCCGGACTCGCCCCCGTGGCGGTAGGGGCGACGCGGGAACCCGGGGGCTCTTGGCCGCGGGCACACAAGCCCAGCCGATGACTATTCGACACGACGGGCTGCGAGTGACGTGGATGGGGTACGCGACCGTTCGAATAGAGTCGCCCGACGGCTTCGTCGTCTACCTGGACCCCGGTCGGTACGGCGTGCTGAGCGGCGAGTGGGAACCCCCCGGCGACGCGGACGTCGCGCATCCCGAACCCCTCGACTACTACGGCCGCGACGGGGACCTCGTCTGCGTCACCCACGACCACCACTACGATTCGGACGCCATCGAGCGAGTCGCCGCCGCGGACGCCACGGTAGCGGTGTTCGAGGGCGTCGACGCCGACCGAATCGACCGAGACGTCGCCCCGGTCGAGTCCCTGCCGTTCGACGTGGTCCGCGTCGGCGAGGAGGACCACCTGACCGTCGGCGACGCCGACGTCTGGACGGTCCCGGCGTACAACGACCCGGACGGCCCCCACGCGCCGGGCGGGACGCCGACGCATCCGCGGGGAATGGGATGCGGATTCCTGCTGTCGCTCGACGGAACGACCGCGTTCTGGCCCGGCGACAGCGACGCCCTGTCCGGATTCGAGCGCCTCGAAGTGTCCCTGTTCCTGGCGAACATCGGCGGGTCGGTCGTGATGGACCGCCACGAGGCGGCGGACCTGGCCGAGACGCTGGACCCCGACCTGGTGGTGCCCGTCCACTACAACACCATCGACCTTCTCACGACCGATTCGGCCGCCTTCGCCGCCGACGTGGCCGGACGCGGGGTCCCCGTGGCCCTCGACGAACGCGGCGACGACCCGCGTTGACGACCCGCACTTCGACCGACCCGAGCGCCTACCGTCGCGGAGTCGGTGGCTCCGCCGACGGCGGGTCGAATCGGCTGCGACAGCAGAGCTATGGGTCGGACGCCTGAACCGCCGCCATGGCGCACGTCGAGTGCGGCCGGTTCGAGAACCGCCACCCGTTCTACCGATTCGGCGACGGGGACGAGCCGCTGCTCGTCGTTCCCGGGTTGAGCGACGCTCTGCGGCGCGGCGGCCCCGACAGACTGACGGGCGAACTGCTGGCGCGACTGTTCGCGGCGTACACCGACGACTACGACGTCTGGGTCGTCAGCCGCCCCGAGGGCCTCCCCGGCGGGTCGACGACCCGCGAGATGAGCGGCGGGTACGCGTCCGTACTGGACGACGTCGGACCCGGTGCGGTCCTGGGGCTCTCGATGGGCGGGTTGATTGCCCAGCACCTCGTCGCGGACTACCCGCGCCTGGTTTCCAGGCTGGTCTTGGGCGTCTCCGGCGGGCGACTGGGGGGTCGGGGTCGGCGGATTCTCGACCGGTGGCGAGGGCTGGCCGAAAGGGGTCGGTGGGGCGCTCTCGCGGCCGACACCGCCCGACACAGCTACACGGGCCGTCGCCGCGTCCTCGCACCGCCGCTCTTTCGCCTGCTGGGGGCGCTGGGACTCACCCGACCCGCGAACGCGCGGGACCCGGTGGTCTCGTGTACAGCCTGCCTCGAACACGACGCGCGTGACCGACTGCCGGGCGTCACGACGCCGACGCTCGTCGTCGGCGGCGACCAGGACGAACTGTTCCCCGCGGACGTGCTCCGGGAGACGGCCGCGGCGCTCCCCGACGGACGCCTGGAACTCGTCCGCGGCGCCGGCCACGCCGTGACCGAGCAGCGCCGCGGGGCGTTCGACTCGCGGGTCCTGGCGTTTCTGGAGTCGACGGCGTCCGCCGACGCAGGATAGACCGAGCGCAGTCACAACCCGCGGTCCGGGATGGTCGGACGGGCGGTGCCTCGGCCGCGCGTCCTCAGAAGACGCCCATGTCCGACAGGCGCTCCGGCAGGTACGTGTCGGTGACGAAATCCAGGCCGCGGGCCGCAAGGGCCTGCTGTTCGGCCTTCTTCCCGATGTCCAGCTGGAGCTCTATCTGCTCCTCCCAGTAGTCCGACTGGAACCGCGGGTCCTCCAGTTCAGACTCCAGGGCGTTCACGTCCGAGTCCGCGAGCGGGTCGGTCGGCAGGTCGTACTCGACGATGTCCTTGGGCTGGATGCCGACGAACCGGGCGGCGGGCGTCGCCAGGTACTCCGAGAGGTGCGCGCTCTTGATGGAGCCGTACGCGACGGACCCGAAGATGCGGTAGCTCCAGGGGTCGCCGTCCGTGAAGACCACGACTGGCAGGTCGAGTTCGTCGTTCAGGCGCTTGACGATGCGCCGGGTCGCCCGCGCCGGCTGGCCTTTGAGGTGGACGATCATCGCGTTGTACTGCTCGTCGAAGCCGTTCTCGACGAGCCTGTCTCGCATACCGCCGGTCTCCACGCAGAGGACGAAGTCGATGTCGTGGTCGAGGAACTCGATGGTGTCCGGGTTGTTCGGTATCTGGTACCCGCCCTCGCCGACGTCCTCCTGGCAGTGAATCTCGCGCTCGCCGCGGCGGGTCTGCTCGCGGATGCGAATCGGGCCCATCAGGGTCGCCCCCGACTCCTCGGGTCGCATGTGGAAGTCCTCGCGGGTGACCTCCGAGACGATTTCCAGGTCCTCTATCAACTGGTTCGACTCGTCCTGGTCGGAGAACTGCGCCTGCTCCGAGTCCCACGACTCAGAGAGGTAGTACAGTTCACGGAGGGTGGACGACCGGTCCTCGTCGAGTTGCCGGGCGAGGAACTCGATGGTGTAGGCCGCCTTGAGGAGCTTCCTGGCTCCCCGGACGGAGTTGGCGCTCCGGGTGCTCGTCCGGTCGCCGTACACCCAGACGCCGGCGTCCTCGTCGAACACGATGTTGCTCTTGGTCCGCGTGGGGAGCGTCATCGTCGGGATGTCCCCGTCCGCGAACTGGTCGTAGAACGTCGCAGCCAGGTCGATGAGACGCTGGCGCGCTTCCTGGTCTTTCACCTTGGGTCCGGATTCTGATTCGCTAGACATGTCAGGCGTTGATGGTGAGTTTCTCTGCTTCGACGCCGTCGACGTTGATGTCGAAGGCGGCGTCCGACTCGACGCTGTAGGTCAGTGTCGCCGTCTCCCCCGCCGGAACCGACGGCGTCCACTTGACGAACCACTCGCCGTCGAGGTCCACGACGTTCGCCTGGCCGTCGATGTCGCCCGGTTCCGTCGAGACGATGTCGGTGATGTCGGGTTCCTCGGTCCGGTCCGAGTGGTTCTCGACGGTCAGCGTGACGACGCCGTCCTCGACGGACCGGTCGACGCTGACGTTGTTCATGATGCGGGCGAGGGCGCCGCTGATGTCGGGGCGGTCGCGCCCGGTCACCTCCGAGAGCTTGTCCGCCATCTCGGGGAGAATCTCGGTGAGGACCTCCTGTTTCTTCCGGCGCTTGGCCAGCGACCGCCGCTTGTTCAGGTACGACTTCAGCTCCCGGGCGGCCTCGCGGATGGCCAGTTCTATCTCGTCTTCGATGGCCGGCACGTTCGCGATGGCGTCTTTCGACTCGCTGGTGAACGGGACGTTCGTCGAGGCGACGTGAATCATTAGCACGGCCGGCCCGTTGGGGAGACCGCTTCCTCCCGGCTGGTCGAGGCCGTAGTTGCGCCACCCGATGCTCTTGATGACGTCCGTCGTGGCACACGCCCCGCGCTGGTAGACGAGCGGAACGCGGTTGGCGAACCGGAGGATGTCGACGGAGCCGTCGGCGGGCAGGTCCCCGCCGTAGGCGATGCCGGCCTCCACGATGAACGGGTCGCCGCCGTGAACCTCGGCGTCGCGGGTGGCGGCGGCGTAGAAGTCGGCGTCGAACTCCTTGCGAAGCCCCGCCTCGACGAGTTCCGACGTTATCGGCGAGAGGCAGTCGGTCGGTGGCGCGAGGATGTCCGTCTCCCGCATCGATTCGAGGAGGTGGCTCGCCGTGTCGCGGCTCTCGGCCACGTCGCGGACCTTCGGCGGGTCGTCGGGGACGCGCCGCATGCGTTCCCAGATGGACTCGACGATGTTCTCCCGCGCGGTGTCGCCGATGGTCACGTCGTCGCGTTCGACCATCGGGTCCGCCGACCGGTCGACGTACTCCCGCAGGGTCGACCGCGTGGCGCGGTGTCGCCCGTCCTCCGCCCCGGCGAACTTGTCGGCGATGCGCTCCGCGAGGCCGTGGACGGTGGCGTCGTCCTTCCGGGAACTGGTCGATTCGTCGACAATCGCGTAGAGGTCCCGTGTGAGAGAGTCGCGTTCATCGTCGTGGCGTGTGAGTTCGGCCCAGGCCGCCTCCAGGGCGTTCTCCCTGACCGTCTTGCCGAACCGGGTGTCGAACTCCTCCTCGACGCCGTCGGCGACGTTCTCGACGACGTCGCGGAGTTCGTGGTGGGCCGTCCGGTCCCGGTCTCTGAGGACCCCCGCCACCCGGTCGGCGAAGGCGGCGGTGGCGTCCTTGCCCTTGTTGGAGACGGCCCCCTGGACGCGCCTCGCCAGGTCCGTCGTCTCGTCCGGTCCGGGCGACTGCCACGCCATCTCCCGGCCGAAGTACCGGTCGCGGAACGAGTCGACCACCTTGTTCGCGGTCTTTCGGCCGACGCGGGTGAACTCCTCCTGGAGGAACCCCGAGACGCTGTAGGATTCGGTCGCCTCCAGCATCTTGAGGAGCGTCCCCAGTTCGACCCCGTGGGGGTGGGGTCGAATCTCCTCGGTCTCCGCGGGCAACTGGTCGGTCGCTCGCTCGAACTTCATCGGTTCGTCGAGCGCCGGTTCCCGGAGTTCGATGCGGGCGTGCGGGTTCACCACCGCGGTGTGCTTGATGTAGTCGCGGAGCTGCGCCCGGGCGCGCATGTTCGCCTCCATCTCCAGTTCGATGCGCGTCCCGTGGGGTCGGTCCCACGAGGTGGTCCGGGAGGCCCGGATTTCGGGTTCGTTCGTGTCGGTGTCGATGACGAGTTCGACGTACTGCGCCTCCGCGGCGCTCTGGGGTCGGCTGATTATCTTCGCGGGTTTGCCGCTGGTGAGTTGCGAGTACAGCACCGCGGCGGAGATGCCGATGCCCTGCTGCCCCCGCGACTGCTCGCGCTTGTGGAACCGCGACCCGTAGAGAAGCTTCCCGAAAACCTTCGGCACCTGGTCTTTCGTGATGCCCGGCCCGTTGTCCTCGACCACGAGGCGGTAGTAGTCGCCGACTTCGGAGATTTCGACGTAGATGTCGGGGAGGAAGCCCGCCTCCTCCGTGGCGTCCAGGGCGTTGTCGACCGCTTCCTTCACGGCCGTCACCATCCCCCGGGCCCCGCTGTCGAACCCGAGCATGTGCTTGTTCTTCTCGAAGAACTCGGCGATGGAGATCTCCCGCTGGCTCTGGGCCAACTCCTCGGCTATCCCCTCCGATTCACCGAGCGTCGACTGAAACGAGGTCATCCTGTGAGTGGAACAATCCCACCGACACGTAAAACCCTCTCGGGACCAGGGTGAAAGTGAAACCAGGTGACCTGGCGTCCATCCGTGCCGGAACGAGTATATTTACTCCCCCCGCGGACGACGTTCCGACCGATGCCTGAACGCGAGTCGACCGGTGCGGTCGGACAGTCGTTCGAGGTGGTGGGGCAGTGAGCGACGGAGACGACGCGTCGCCGCCGGACGCACAGGGGGACGCGGGCGACGAGGAGCGGGCGTCCGACTGGTCGGTCGACCCCGTCGACCGGGCGCGCGAGTACCTCGGGTTCTCGCGGTGGTGGCTGGTCGTCGCCGCGGCCGCAGGGATGGCCGTCGTCAGTCCCTACCAGTACGTCTGGTCGTCCATCCAGGGACCGCTGGCGCGCGACCTGGCGCTGGACCCGACGTCGCTGGGGACGGTGTTCACCCTGTTCGTCATCTTCCAGGCGGGGTCGCAGTTCCCCGTGGGGGTGTGGCGCGACCGGCACGGTCCCCGGACGATTTCCGTCCTCGCCGGCCTGCTGGCCGGCGGGGGTTACCTCGGACTGGCGTTCGCCAGTTCGGTGTGGCAGGTCTACGTCCTGTACTCGCTGGGAGCCATCGGCGTCGGCATCGTCTACACCGTCGCCGTGAACACCGCCCTCAAGTGGTTCCCCGACAGGCGCGGCCTCACCACCGGCGTCGGGACGATGGCCTTCGCCGGCGGCAGCGTCATGTTCGTCCCGTACGTCCGCGCGAACGCGACGGTGGGACAGTTCCGGAACGTGCTCCTGACGATGGGGCTGGTCATCGGCGGCGTCGTCGTCCTGAGTGCCCTGTTCCTCAGGGACCCTCCCGACAGGTGGCGGTCGACGGACGGCGGGACCGACGCTCGAACCGCGCCCGAACCCGAAGAGAGCTACGAGTGGCGCGAGGTGCTCCGAACCTGGCAGTTCTGGCTGATGTACGCCATGTTCATCGCGGTCAGCGGTGCGGGGTTGATGCTCACCGCGAAAGTGGTCGCGTTCGCCGAGAACCTCCAGCTGTCGGCCACCGTGGCGACCATCTCTGCGACGGTACTCCCCCTGGCCGGCGGCGTCGGCCGCCTCGTCCTCGGGGAGGTGTCCGACCGGGTCAGGCGGGAGCGAGCGATGGCCGTCTCGTTCGTCCTCTGCGGCCTCGGCGTGCTCGCGGTGGTCGCGTTCGCCGAGGCGAACCGACCGCTCCTGTTCGTCGCCAGCGTCGTCGTGGCGACGTTCTTCTGGAGCCCCCAGTACACGCTGTTCCCCTCGGTGGTCGGCGACTACTACGGTCGCAAGCACTCCTCGGCCAACTACGCCCTCCTGTACTCCGGGAAGATGTGGGGCGGGATATTCGGCGGCACCGCCACGGGGTGGCTCGTCACCCAGCTCGGCTGGAGTTCCACGTTCGTCGTCGGCGGACTGCTCGCCGTCGCCGCCGGAATTGCGGCGCTCGGACTGAAAGCTCCGGGGTCCTGACTGCGAGACGTCGAATCGGGTCGGTTCGGCCGGACGGCGGTGAGGATTCGGGCCGGATGAGGGGTCCGATTCGGGCACGAGGGCAGTGGCGATTCGGGCCGGACGGGGGCTTCGGTTCGGGCGGTACGTCCTCCCGTCAGAGCGCCGAGAGAACGGGGGTTAGTTTCACCGCCGACGTGGCTGATTTATCACGTGCGCGCGCCCGCGTACGGGGGGTTTAAGGACCGTCGTAGCCTAACGTATTTTAGATTCTATGTCCCAGGAGAGTGAGTACGGGGCCGGGCAGATTCAGGTCCTCGAAGGGCTGCAGGCCGTGCAGAAGCGCCCGGCTATGTATATCGGGTCCACAGACACGCGTGGACTCCACCATCTCGTGTACGAGGTCGTGGACAACTCCATCGACGAGGCGCTCGCCGGCTACTGTGACGCCATCGAGGTCACCCTCCACGAGGACGGGTCCGTGAGCGTCACCGACAACGGGCGCGGCATCCCGGTGGACACCCACGAGCAGTACGACCGCCCGGCGGTCGAAGTCATCATGACGGTGCTCCACGCCGGCGGGAAGTTCGACAACAAGTCCTACCAGGTGTCGGGGGGCCTCCACGGCGTCGGCGTCTCGGTCGTCAACGCCCTCTCGAAGTGGCTGGAGGTCGAAATCAAGCGCGACGGGGCCGTCTGGCGACACCGGTTTGACCACGGGGAACCAGAGGACGACGGGTTCGAGCGGGTCCGGGACCTGCAACCGGACGAGGAGACCGGGACCACCATCCGCTTCTGGCCGAACGACGACATCTTCGAGACCGGCGAGTTCGAGTTCACGACGCTCGCAAACCGGCTCCGGGAACTCGCCTTTCTCAACTCCGGCGTCGAAATCACGCTCGTCGACGAACGCGACGACACCGAGGAGACGTTCCGGTACGACGGGGGCATCCGGGAGTTCGTCGAGTATCTCAACGAGAGCAAGACCGCGCTCCACGAGGACATCATCTACTTCGAGGACCGGACCGACGACATCGAAGTCGAGGTGGCGATGCAGGCCACCGACGAGCTTCAGGGCTCGATTCACGCTTTCGCCAACAACATCAACACCCGCGAGGGGGGGACTCACCTCACCGGCTTCAAGACGGCCCTGACGCGGGTCGTCAACGACTACGCCAAGTCCAACGGCCTCCTGGACGACCTGGACAACACGCTCAAGGGCGAGGACGTCCGCGAGGGACTCACCGCGGTCATCTCCGTCAAGCACCCCAACCCGCAGTTCGAGGGCCAGACGAAGACGAAACTCGGCAACAGCGAGGTCCGGGGCATCGTCGAGAGCATCATCCACGAGCGCCTGGGGACCTTCTTCGAGGAGCACCCGGGCACGGCACAGGCTATCGTCCGGAAGGCCGTCGAGGCGGCCAAGGCCCGGAAGGCGGCCAAGAAGGCCGAGGAACTCACGCGACGCAAGAGCGCGCTCGCGTCGACGGCGCTGCCGGGGAAACTCGCCGACTGCCAGACCCGCGACCCCGCCGAGTCGGAACTGTTCATCGTCGAGGGCGACTCCGCCGGCGGGTCGGCCAAGCAGGGGCGGAATCCGGCGTTCCAGGCCATCCTCCCTCTCGGCGGCAAGATTCTGAACGTCGAGAAGCACCGCCTGGACCGCGTCCTGGAGAACGAGGAGATTCGGAACATGATTACGGCCGTCGGGACCGGCGTCGGCGACGAGTTCGACATCGAGGACGCCCGGTACCAGAAGATAATCATGATGACCGACGCAGACGTCGACGGCGCGCACATCCGGACGCTCCTGTTGACGCTGTTCTATCGCTACATGCGCCCGCTGCTCGAAGCGGGGTACGTCTACGCGGCGAAGCCGCCGCTCTACCGGATTCGGTACCGCGGCGAGACGTACGACGCGATGAACGAGGCCGAGCGCGAGCGTATTGTCGAGGAGAAGTGCGACGGCAACCCCACCCAGGTCCAGCGGTTCAAGGGGCTGGGCGAGATGAATCCCGAACAGCTCTGGGAGACGACCATGAACCCCGAGAACCGCGTCCTCAAGCAGATCACCATCGAGGACGCCGCCACCGCGGACAAGATGTTCTCGGTGCTGATGGGTGACGCCGTCGAGCCGCGAAAGCAGTTCATCAAGGAACACTCGCCCGAGGCCGAGTGGATCGACATATGAGTTCGGAACCCGAGGACCTGCCGGACGTGACGGCGTCGAACGTCGAACGCGTCCGCATCGAAGACGAACTGGAGCAGAGCTACATCGACTACGCGATGTCGGTCATCGCGGGGCGCGCGCTCCCCGACGTCCGGGACGGTCTCAAGCCCGTCCACCGCCGCATCCTCTACGCGATGCACGAGATGGGCGTGACGAGCGGGTCGTCCCACCGGAAGTCCTCGTCCATCGTGGGCGAGACGATGGGCGACTACCACCCGCACGGCGACAAGGCGATCTACGACACGCTCGTGGGGATGGCCCAGAGGTTCACGATGCGGTACCCGCTGGTCGACGGCCAGGGCAACTTCGGGTCGATGGACGGCGACCCGGCCGCGGCGATGCGGTACACCGAGGCCCGGATGGCGCCCATCGCCGAGGAGCTGCTCGAAGACATCGAGAAGAACACCGTCGACTTCACGTCGAACTACGACGACCGACTCCAGGAACCCGACGTGCTCCCGGCGGCGTACCCGAACCTGCTCGTCAACGGGTCGATGGGCATCGCAGTCGGGATGTCGACCAAGATTCCGCCGCACAACCTCGGCGAGATAATCGACGCGACGATTCACCTCATCGACGAACCCGACTGCGACGTCGCGGACCTCATGCAGCACGTCGAGGGGCCGGACTTCCCGACCGGCGCGAACATCGTCGGCCGCAACTCGGTCCGGAAGGCCTACACCACCGGACGGGGGCGCATCCGCGTGCGCGCCGAATTCGAGCGCGAGGAGTTCGGGAACGACCGCCAGCGCATCGTCGTCACCGAACTCCCCTACCAGGAGAACAAGGCCCGCGTCGTCGAGCGAATCGCCGAGGACGTCAACGAGGGCAAGATAGACGGCATCTCTGACCTGCGAGACGAGTCCGACCGGGACGGCGTTCGCGTCGTCATCGAACTCAAGCGCGGCGCCAACGCCGACGTGGTGGAGAATCAGCTTGTCGAACACCACCTCGAGTCGACGTTCGGCATGATCAACCTGGCGCTGGTCGACGGCCAGCCGCGGGTGCTCACCCTGAAAGAGGCCCTGGACGCGTACCTCGACCACCGGAAGGAGGTCGTCCGCAGGCGCTCCGAGTCCGACCTGGCGGACGCCGAACACCGCGCGCACATCCTCGACGGACGGCTCACGGCCCTGGAGAACGTCGAGGACGTGGTCGAGCGCATCCGGAACGCCGAGGACCGGAGTTCGGCGAAGGAGGCGCTCCGGGCGGCCTACGACTTCTCCGAGGAGCAGGCCGAACACATCGTCCGGATGCAACTCGGTTCGCTGACGTCGCTCGAACGCCAGGAGATAGAGTCCGAGTACGAGGAGGTTCAGGACACCATCGAGTACCTCGAATCGGTGCTCGATAGCGAGTCGAAGCTGCTGGAGGTCATCAAGGAGGAACTCCGCGAGATTCGCGAGGAGTACGCCGACGAGCGGCGGACGAGCTTCGTCGAGGACACCGGCGAGGTGACCCACGAGGACCTCATCCCCGAGCGGGACGTCGCCGTCGTCGTCACCGAGGACGACTACATCAAGCGGATGCCCCTCGACCGGTTCCGGACACAGCGCCGGGGCGGGAAGGGAATCATCGGGACGGACCTCAAATCCGGCGACGCCGTCTCCTCGGTGTTCGTGGCGAACACCCACGACTACCTGCTGTGTTTCACCAACCACGGGCAGGTGTACAAGCTGAAGACCTACCAGGTCCCCGAGATGAGCCGGACCGCCCGTGGCAAGTCCGCGGTCAACCTGCTGGACCTCGACGACGGCGAGGAGATAACCGCCGTCGTGGACTGCGGCGACCTGGAGGACGGCGAGGGGTCGTACCTGACCATGGTGACGCAGAACGGGTACGTAAAGCGGACCGCGGTCGACCGGTTCAGCAACATCCTCTCGACGGGCATCATCGCCACCAAACTCGAGGGCGACGACAAACTCGTGGACGTGGCGGTGACGGACGGACAGCAGGACGTCGTCATCGCCACCGCGGGCGGGATGAGCATCCGCTTCCACGAGGACGAGGTGCGCGCGATGGGCCGGAGCGCCCGCGGCGTCCACGGCATCAGGCTCACCGACGGAGACCACGTCACCGGGGTCGCCGCCATCGACGAAGGGGTCCACCAGTGGCTCCTGACGGTCACCGACAACGGCTACGGGAAGCGGACGGACGTTGCTAGCTACCGGGTGCAGTCCCGGAACGGGAAGGGCCTCATCGACATCAAGACCAACGAGCGAAACGGCCCGGCCTGCGAGATAGAGGCGGTCAGTCCGGGCGACCACCTGCTCGTGATGAGCGAGAAGGGGCAGATTCTCCGGACCTCCGTCGAGGACATCTCCGCGGTGGGACGGAACACGATGGGGGTCATCGTCATGGACCTCGACGCGGACGACCACGTCGCGGCCGTCGACGTGATTTCGACGACGGACGCGGGACCGTCGCCCTCCTGACGCCGCCTCGCTCGGCGTCGCCGCCCACCGCTCGCTCGGTACTCCGACGCGGACGGCGCGCGAACGACTACAGGATGCGCTTGCCGACGGCGCTGGCGACGAGTTCCGTCGCGAGGCCGGCCGTCTCGTTCTGATCGTCGAGAATCGGGTTCACTTCGACCAGTTCCAGCGACCGGAGGGCTCGCGACTCGGCGATGACCTCCATCGCCGTGTGCGCCTCGCGGTAGGTGACCCCGCCGCGGACCGGCGTCCCGACGCCCGGCGCCTCCGTCGGGTCGAGCCAGTCGAGGTCGAGGCTCACGTGGACGCCGTCGGTGCCGTACCCGGCCACCGTGAGGGCGTCCTCGACGACGGCGTCGATTCCCCGCTCGTCGATGTCGGACATCGTGAACGCCGTGACGTCGCTCTCGCGCAGCAGCCGTTTCTCCGTCGCGTCCAGGTCCCTGAGTCCCACGAGGGCGACGTTCTCGGCGGTCACGCCCGGGGCGTTCGCCCACGAGATGCCCTCGAACTCGCCGACGCCGAGCACTGCCGCCAGGGGCATCCCGTGGACGTTCCCGCTGGGGGTGGACGCGGGCGTGTTGAAGTCGCCGTGGGCGTCGAACCACACGACTCCCACCTCCGCGTCCCGCGACGTTCCGGACAGCGACCCGATGGCGATGGAGTGGTCCCCGCCCAGGACCAGGGGCGTCCGGTCGGCCGCGAGAGCGTCCGCTACCTCGTCGGCCAGGCGGGTACACACCTCGCGGACCTCCCGGATGAACTTCGCGTTCCCCGCCTCGAACCCGACCGCTACCGCGTCCGGGTCGCGCTCTTCGGCCCGCGGGACCGGCAGGTCGCCGGCGTCCTCGCACCCGACGTCGGCGCTCTCGATGCTCCCCGAGAGGCCCGCGTACCTGATCGCCGACGGGCCCATGTCCACCCCGCGGCGGTTCGACCCGTAGTCGGTCGGCGCTCCGATGATGCGGACGGGTTGTGGCATGCTCGCGTCAAAGAACAGCCCCGTTATTAGGGGTTCTGGTCCCCGGACCCGGCGGTGGGGCCCAGATGAGACGATGCTGAAGAACTCCGGCTGTCAGTCAGTACGTCGAGTACGTCGGGCGACAGCGCTCGGCCGTCTACGGCTCGCTACAGGTACGGCGCACAGACGCGCCGGACGCCCTCCTCGAAGCCGATTGCCGGCTCCCACCCCGTCTCGTCGCGAATTTTGGACGCGTCCGCGTGGGTGTCGTGGACGAACATGCGCTCGGGAATCGGATTCTCGACGTACTCCGGGCTGACGTCGGTCCCGAGTTCCTCGTTTATCATCTCCACGACGCGGTTGGCGGTGTGCCGTTCGCCCGTACCGACGTTGTAGACGCCAGAGAGTTCGTGTTCGGCGGCGAGGGCCGTCGCGCGTACCACGTCGTTGACGTGAGTAAAATCGCGGCTGTGGCTCCCGTCGCCGTAGATGACCGGCGACTCCCCGGAGGCGATGGCTTCGGCGAACTGGGCGACGATGTTGGCGTACTCGCCCTTGTGGGCCTCCGCGCCGCCGTACCCCTGGTAGACCGAGAAGAAGCGCAGGCCCGCCATCGACACGTCGTGGGCGTTCGCGTAGTACTGGGCGTAGTTCTCCCGGGCCATCTTGGACGACTCGTAGGGCGTGTTCGCCTCGACGGGGAGCGTCTCGGGTGACGGCTCGGTCCGACTCCCGTAAATCGAGGACGTGCTGGCGTAGACGACGGTGTCACACCCGTGCTCGCGGACCTGCTCGACGGTGTTGATGAACCCCTCGACGTTGACTCTGGCGCCGCGCCGGGGGTTCTCTCGGTGCATGTTGAGCGACGAGAGCGCCGCCAGGTGAAACAGCACGTCCACGTCTGCGGGCAGGTCGTCGTCCAGGACGCTCTGCTCGTGGAACTCGACCGCGTCGTTCAGGTTCTCCCGCGTTCCGAGGTAGAGGTCGTCGACGACGACGACGTCGTTGTCCGTCGAGAGGTGGTTCGCCAGGTTCGACCCGATGAATCCGGCGCCGCCGGTGACGAGTACCCGCTTTCCATTCATACAACTGTCAACTGGTATCAGTCTCAAATTTCTGTCGGAAGCGTCGTACACTGACCCCCTCGTACTCGAACCGCGAGACGGCGTCTCGTGTGACAGAACACCACACTGAAGCGTCGGCAATTCCACATTATACGGGAAACGTCGAGAATCGAAGACGTTTGAACAACTCTTCACGGCGAAGGGGGGCGAGGGAGAGTGCGTCTCCCAAACCATCACATTCATCCATCGATTTTAAGGAGACCTGTTTCCAACATTGCCCCATGTCATCGATCGAACTCACGTCGAGCCAGAAAACCATCCTCACGGCCCTGATAAATCTCTATCGGGAACAGGAGGACGCGGTCAAGGGAGAGGACATCGCAGAGGAGGTCAACCGGAACCCGGGGACGATTCGCAACCAGATGCAGAGCCTGAAAGCGCTGCAACTTGTCGAGGGCGTCCCCGGTCCGAAAGGCGGCTACAAACCCACGGCGAACGCCTACGAGGCCCTCGACGTGGACACGATGGACGAACCGGCGGCCGTCCCGCTGTACCACAAAGGGGAACTCGTCGAGGGCGTCAACGTCGAGGCGGTGAACCTCTCCAGCGTTCACCACCCGGAACTTTGCCGCGCGGAAATCAAGATTCAGGGGTCGGTCAGGGACTTCAGCGACGGCGACTCCGTACAGGTCGGCCCCACTCCCCTCTCGAAGCTCGTCATCAACGGCTCCGTCGACGGGAAGGACGACACGAACAACGTCGTCATCCTCCGCATCGAGGGGATGGAAGCGCCCGCCGAAGAGCCCGAGCACTGACGACCAGCACGGCGTGAGGATTCCTCGAGTTTCGGACCGACGTCTCGACTCGCGGTTCTGAACGTCTCTCTCCTCCTCGTTTTCGACCAGTCGGCCGCCGATTTCGACGTCGTGAGCAGTGTCTCCGTGGGTTACATGTCCGGCCAGGCCGTCACCGCCCGCCAGACGGACGACACGTCGGCGAGCCACCGCGTCGCGATGCCCTTCTTCAGGAGCCGCGCTGCGGGTCCGCCGAACGTCGATATCGGGACGCCCTTGACGTCGTGGGCCACTGCGTCCTCGCCGATGGAGACGACGGTTCCCATGTCGTCGTGCGACCAGTTTTTCATCGGCTGGCCGGACATCGCCCGAGCGATGTTGTCGCCGGCGACTTTCGCGGCCTGCCAGGCGGCCTGCGCCGTCGGGGGCGCAACCTCGTCGTGCCCCTGGTCGATGAGCGCCGAGTCGCCGATGGCGAACACCCGGTCGTCGCTGGTCCGGAAGTCCGACTCCGCGTAGATGCGGTTGCTCCGCGGGTCCTTGTCGACGCTCACGTCCGCGAGTTCTTCCTGTCCCGTGATGCCCCCCGTCCAGACGAACACGTCGTACGTGAGCGTCTCGGGGTCCTCCTCCTCACCGCCGCCGATGTATATCGTCTCGTCCTGGACCCGCGAGACGAACTCGCCGGTCATGATGTCGATGTCCCGCCGTTCGAGTCGCTTGCGGAGCGCGCCCTGGAACTCGGGGTCGTTGCCGGGGAGCACCTCGTCGAGCCCTTCGACGAGCGTGATTTCGAGGGGCAAGTCGCGTTCCTTGCGGAGTTTGTCGAGTTCGCCGGCGACCTGTATCCCCGAGAGGCCGGCCCCGCCGACGACGGCTTTCGCCGGTTCGGCCGGCCGGGCCTGCTCTGCGGCCGCGACGACGTCCTCGTGAATCGAGAGCGCGTCGTCGAGGCTCTTGAGCGTGTGCGACTGTTCGCGCAACCCGTCGATGCCGTAGAAAGCGGTGTCGGTTCCGAGAGCGACCAGCAAGTAGTCGTACGGCACCTGTTCGTCGCCCTCGAGCGCGACCGTTCGCTCGTCGGTGTCGATGTCAGTCACGCGGGACTCGACGAACTCGGTCGAACTGGAGGCGATATCGCTGACCGGCACTTTGACCTTCGACTGGACCGACGGGTCGCTGATGACCCGGTGGGATTCGTGGAGGACGAGGTGGTAGTCGTGTTCGGAAATCCAGGTCAGTTGCGCCCTGTCGTCGAGTTCCCGCTCCAGGCGATTGACGGCACCCGCCCCGGCGTACCCGGCGCCCAGAACGACAACCTGCGTAGTCATAGGGCACGCTCCGAAGCGCTCGGGTTTATGCGCTTTGAAACGTCACGAACAGAGTGACAGAAGGTAGCACGCGCTGGCGTAAGAGTTACCCCACTATTCACGGGTATTTTATGTGATAGTCGCCCGACGACCACCTGTCGGAACTCCGATTTGTCGGGCGGCGGCGACGCCTCGCCGACCGGGTTCACAGCGAGAGCCCGGGGTGCCACGCGTCGACGCCGGCGTCCGCTTTCACCTCGTCCATCCGGGCGAGGAGGTGAACCGCCAGGCTCGCCGTCTCGGCGGCCTCGCTCTCGCCGTCGGTCCGGAACTCCCCGGTGACGCGGTTCGCGTAGACGGTGCAGACGGCCCCGGCCCGCAGTCCGTAGATGGAGGCGACGGTCAGCAGCGAACTGGCCTCCATCTCGATGTTCTTGACGTTCGCTTCGCGCAACTCCTCGACCAGAGAGTCGCTGCCAGCGGCCCGGAACCCCTCGAATCCGGGGCGTCCCTGGCCGGCGTAGAAGCTGTCGGCGCTCATGGTCAGGCCGACGTGGTAGTCGTGTCCCAGGCGCTCGGCGGCGGCGACCAGCGCCGCGACCACCTCGTGGTCGGCCACGGCGGGGTAGTCCCCTCGAACGTATTCCTGGCTCGTTCCCTCCTGCCGGACCGCGCCGGAGGTGATGACCAGGTCGCCGACGTCGATGTCCGGCTGGACCGTACCGCTGGACCCCACCCGGATGAACGTGTCCGCGCCGACGCGGGCCAGTTCCTCCAGGGCGATGGTCGCCGAGGGACTCCCGATACCGGTCGATGTGACCGACAGCGGCGTCCCCTCGTAGCGTCCGGTCGCCGTCCGGTACTCGCGGTGGTAGGCCACCTCTTCGCTGTCGTCCCACAGCGCGGTGAACTTGTCGACCCGTTCGGGATTCCCCGGCAGGAGCACGGAGTCGGCTACGTCGCCCGGTCCCACGTCGAGGTGGTACTGGACCTCCTCGTTCGGGTCCTCGCTGTCGCCGGTCATGTCCCCTCCTGAACCGCCGTCGGCTAAATATCCCCGGTCTCGCTGCGGCGCTCGCGGTGCGCGTCAGTCCCCGTCGAACGTCCGGGCCGTCGCGACCAGCGCCTGGCCGTAGGCGATGCCGGCGTCTCCGGGCGGGACGTCCTCGTGATCGAGGAACGTCAGGTCCGCCGACTCCACGACCTGCCGAACCCGCCGGGAGATGTCGTCGTTGAACGCGACGCCGCCGGTGAATCCCACGGCCGACACGCCGCGCTCACGGGCCGCCTCCGCGGCGAGTTCGGCGAGACCGGTCGCGAGGGCCGCCTGGGCAGTCGCGGCGACGTCGGCCGGGTCGGCGTCCCGCGCCCGGCGGTCCAGGTCGCGGGCGAGCGCTCGAACGTCGACGACGCGAGTCCCGTCTCGGGTGGTGTACGGCACCTCGAACGCCAGGGGCGACCCGCGGGCCGCCAGCGCCTCCAGTTTCATCGCCGGTTCTCCCTCGTAGTTCCGGACCGGTCCCGCGCCCAGCATCGCGCTGACCGCGTCCAGGAACCGTCCGGCGCTCGACGTCGCGGGCGCGTTCACGCCTCGCTCGGCCTGCCGGCGGACGTTTCGGGCGTCCTCGGCGGAGTCGACCGCACCGGTCTCGACCAGCAGCGAGTCGACTCGCCCGGCGTCGTCCAGGAGCGAGGCGAGTATCCGGGCGGGTCGCCTGATGGCCGCCTCGCCGCCGGGGAGCGAGAACGTGTCGAGTCCCCCCACCCGCTCGAAGTCGGCGTGCGTCGCGTCGAGGACCTCGCCGCCCCAGACGCTGCCGTCCGGACCGTACCCGGTTCCGTCGGCCGCGACGACGACGGCGCGGTTCCTGTCGTGTTCCCCCAGCAACGAGGCGGCGTGGGCGTGGTGGTGTTGCACCCGAACCGGCCCGTCGAGTCCCTCCGCGGCCCGTCGCTCTGCCTCGGCGGTCGTCAGGAACTCCGGGTGCAGGTCGCAGGCCACCACGTCCGGGTCGGCCCCGGTCAGCTCCTGCAGGTGGGCGACGGCCTCCCTGAGGGCGGCGACCGTCTCCGGGTCGTCGACGTCGCCGACGTGCTGGGTCGGGACGACGTCGGTCCCCTGTGTGACCGCGGCGGCGGCGTCGAACTCTGCGCCGAGCGCGAGCACGCCCGGGAGGTCCGCCTCGCTCGTCCCCTCGGGGGTGGGTCGCGGGAGCGGGACCGGAACCCAGCCCCGCGAGCGTCGGACGAAGCGGCGGCGGTCGTCGACGAACCGGACGACGCTGTCGTCACAGCGGGCGACGATTTCCCTGTCGTGGACCAGCGCCGCGTCCACCACGTCGCCCAACTGGTCGTGGATGTCCGCCCGGCTCAGCGCCATCGGCCGTCCCGGGAGGTTCCCGCTGGTCATCACGAGGGGTCGGTCGACGTGGTCGAACAGGAGGTGGTGCAGTCCCGAGTACGCCAGCATGACGCCCACCGTGTGCAGGCCCGGCGCGACGGCGTCGAGCCACTCGTTGTCAGCCGACGAGGCGCCGGCGGAACTCCCGCCGCCCCCGGCGGTCCGGAGGAGGACGATGGGTCGCCGGGTGTCGGTCAGCGCCGCTCGCTCGGCCGACGACACCTCGGCGAACGCCTCGGCCCGGTCGAGCGACGGGACCATGACGGCGAACGGTTTCGCCGGTCGCCCGGTCCGTTCCCGGAGTTCCGACACGGCCGCCGGGTCCGTCGCGTCGCAGGCGACGTGCGTCCCGCCGATTCCCTTTACCGCGACGATGCCCCCGTCTCGGAGGCGGTCTGCGGTCGCCCGAATCGCGTCGGCTCCCGCGGCCGTCGGCCGGTCGTCGCTGTCGACGAGGGTGAGTTCCGGGCCGCACTGCGGACAGGCGATGGTCTGGGCGTGGTAGCGCCTGTCGGCCGGGTCCGTGTACTCGGCCAGGCAG
>JBEPXT010000065.1:0-19160 GCA_041641795.1 Salinigranum sp. | reverse complement strand
CGACTGATTTTTATCGTAGTCGGTCCGCCGACTCAATCTATCCCCCGACTCGTTCGACCCGGCGAATCCCATCTGTATCGGAGACACGGAGTTTCGTCTGCAGGGGCGGCAAGTGTACTGCGAGAGCGGCGAGCTGAACCACCGACGTCGCTCGTTACGGTTCGGACCGCTCGCGGAGTCGTTCGAACGTCTTTTCGGCCCACTGAACCGCGTACGCCGGACCGTACTCGACGTAGGCGCTCGTGTCGAGGGCCGCGAAGGGTGCCGGGAGGTCGAGTCCGTGCTTGATGGCAGAACAGGCGAACTCCGTCGCCTCGGGGAAGGTCGTATCCCCCCGAGCGACGGCTCCCGGTAGCCCGTCGAGACGGCCGACGAGTCGCTGGCCCGCGTCCTCCCACGCGTGAAACAGGCGCGGATGGGGCTCTGCCCACTCGGTGAACACGGACCGGGTCTGCCGACCAACCCACCCCTCGTACAGGGCGGCCGCCATCTGGTAGACAGACGCGGGTCCGAGTGGAACTGCCTCGTCGAGCGCGACGTACTGGGCTTCGAAAAACGGGAGGAAGTGTTCGGGGACTTCCAGGCCGACCTGAACCAGCGCCTCGGCGAGGAGGAAATCCCTGAAATCCTCGGGCGTCCCCGAGGCCCGCGACTTGACCAGAACGACGGGCGGGTTCGTCTGTCGTGTCCAGGTGACCGTTCCGTCTCCGGGCATCCCGACCGTGAAATCGGTGCCCGCGTACCGGTGGAGCGCCTCGACCGAGTCGTCTGGTATCCACTCGGCCGGATACGTCGCCGGATTCAACGAATCGACGAGCAGTCCCAGGTCCTCGGCGGCGGCGGACGGAATAGTATCGAAGTCGGCGTCCACGTCCAGTACGAGGGACACCGGAGCGTGGGTGCTCCGAACGACCTCCAGATCGTCGGGCAGCGAGCGCCGTTCGAACATCAGCCGAAGGCGAGGACGGCGATGGTGAGTACCACCAGGACGGCCGAGAGGCCGACTGTTCCGAGCACGATTTTGGTCGCTTGGCTCATGGTGACAGGGTCGCCGGGAGGGCGCATAAAGGCTTCAACATCCGGCAAGGTCCACAGCGGGTTCCCGAACGACAGCGAGTTCGTCGTCTCGTGGTTCGACTCGCGTGTTTCGTCGTACCGAGATTCGTCACTCCGGGTCGCGTCATTTCCCCGCTACCACTGTCCCATCGCGTCGTTTTCTCGCTTCCTCTGTCCGAGTCACGCATCGCCTCACTTCCACTGTCCGAGTTTCATATTCCCGGTGTTGCCTTACCGACCTTCGTCTCTCGGAGGACACCGCCTCGTCGTCCACTACCCCGAAACTCGTTTACTCACTGCCGTCGAGTTCGAACGTCTGATAGCGCACCTTCAGGTCAGGCGGTAGTGGACCAGGATTTCGGATGAAGCGTGATTCTGGCTCTCGTTCTGTCTACGACAGGATTCCATCATCGTTGCAGTCGAAATGTAGGGGTTTCCGATGCTGAGCGCTCCACTGGAAACGGGGGGGTCGTAGAACGGGTCGAAAGCGTCGGATTGCGAATAGCGAGTGGGGAGTCAAGAGGCTGTCGATACGATTTCGGCGAGTGAATCGGTCGTGAGACGCGACGTGCTCCGTGTTCGGGTGCGATACGTCGACAACAATCGGAATCGAGGGCGTTCTGTTCGAGAGAGACGAGAGAAAGGGACGGACGAGAGAGACGAGAGAAAGGGACGGACGAGAGAGAATGCACAGTCGACGGGGTCGGACGACTACTCGTCTTCGTCGTCGGATTTCGAACGCCAGGAGTCCGGAACTTCGATGACGTAACGCCCGTCTTCCTGGAGCGAGATGATGTACTCCTCGCGGTCGTACAGCTCCATCAGGTTGAGTTCGTACTGTCCCCGGTCGAGAATTTTGATACTCTCGAACTGGTCGTTCAGTTCCTCCCGGAGTTCATCGAGTCCTGGACGTTCTTCGGACTGCGGTTCGATGACCGTCCCGTCGACGTCGGCTGGCCGGCCGTCGTCGCGGGGCTGTTGACCCGTCGCCCTCGCGAGTTCGTCGGGACTCACGACGTCGCTCCGAGCGCTCGCCTGCGCGCGGTCTTCTGCCGCCTCCCCACCGGCGGCGGAATCGAGTGTCTCCGCCGATTCGGCCGACGGTTCGGGCGTCTCAGTTGTCTCCGGTGGTGACGGGCTACCGCCCGTCTTCGACGGCCCTGGCTCCGACGACGACCCCATCACCTGGTCGGCGCGTTGCCGAACCCACTCGCCGACCGACCCGCTGTCTCTCCCGGACTGGTCGTCGTCCCCGCCCGACTGTGCTGTCTGTTCGGGTCGCTGTGACGTGTCGGGCGCCTCCGAACTGGGGGTCGGAGCGGGGTCGCTTCCCGACTCGACCTGCCCCCGCGGACGAAACTGGAACTTGTTCCCCCCACACTGTGGACACCCCGAGAGCATCTCCTTGGAGCCGTCGGGGAATATTTTCCCACAGTTCGTACATTGGTGCGGCATCTGTGTGTCGGTCCCTTACTTCCTCGAGACGAGGGCGCTGATGAGATTCTCGTCTTTGTGTAAGGTTTCGATTTGGTTCGCCGGCCCGATGACGGTCAGCTTCTTCGTCGACTGGCGGCCCATGAGTCGGTCCAGGAAACTCTGGTCGGACGTCTTCGACCGGGGATAGGTCTCTATCTCTATCCCGTTGAACTCGTCGGGACTGATCTCGGTCATCGTGACCTCGATGAGTTTCGACTCCTCGTCGGGTGACAGTCCCTCTTCGAGAATGACGATGTTGCCGTCGCGAACCCCGTCGAGAATCAGTCTGATTTTCTCCATGCTCGCGAGGCCGTCCATGCGAGCGCCGCTGATGAGGTCGATCTGAACCCCGTCGGGGGTGGTGGCTTCAGGCATCCCCATCACCCGAAGTACTCCGCGATTTTTTCGTACACTTCCTCCATGTTGTCTCCTTCCAGGGCCGACAGTTCGACCGTCTCGTGTTGCGGATAGGCGTCAGTGATGCGCTTGACGTTGGATTCTTCGAGGTCTATCTTGTTGGCGAAGATGAGTACGGGCAGGTCCTGACTCTCGATGATGCCGATGAGCATCGTGTTGACCTGCGAAATCGGGTCCTTGGTGCTGTCGAGCACGTAGATGACGCCGTCGACGTCCTCCCGAAGCCAGTGCATTGCTTCGGCCACACCCTCGGTCGCTTCCCGAGAACGCCTGACTGCGTCGTCTTTCTCCATGTCGTGGTCGAGGAACTCTTTGTAGTCGACCTTGGTCGTGACACCCGGCGTGTCGACGATGTCGATGGTAACGGTCTTCCCGTTTCGCTCGATCTCCACGTTCTCCTTTCTGCGCGCACGTCGCGTCTCGTGAGGAATCTGGCTCTCCGGTCCCACCGCGTCACCAGTCCAGTCGCGCGCAATTCGATTCGCGAGAGTCGTTTTTCCAGCGTTCGGCGGCCCGTATATCCCAATACGTTTCGGTTCGGACTCTTCGAAGAGTCGGTCGACGACCCGTGAAATGCTAGTTCGTAGCTCGGTGAGCAGTCCCATCCTTGGTCTCCCGCACCTCCCGATATGCGGTCGTGGAGGGGCGTATGGCGGTAAAACATCTCCGAGTTCACTTAAGCACTGCGTCAGACAATGTTAATTTATCATATAGTAAAGTTCTGATATTAATAATGTATTTATTGCGGTCTCCGGGCGTGTACGACGTCGAATCGGCGTAGGTTCCGAAACTGAGACGTCCTGGTGGCAAGTGGACGACCTTTCGTCCGGACGCTTTCGGCTTTCCCTGCGGTTGGTCACGATGGTTCTTCCGTGTAATCGTTCGCGTGATTTCGACCCGAGGTTTCTCGCTATCGGGGGAGCGAAATGTACCAGTGACGTGATCGGTGACCTACGGGCTGCTGACAATCGAACGAGCTCGTCCCTGAAACCGTCGGTCGATACGTCCTGGAGAGAATCTCGGAATATTTGGGAGTGATTTCCGTTTTGTCTGAGTATATTAGTATTCAACCGCGTGTGAGGGCAGACAGGAGGACGGGAGCCAAGATTACCCGTTGTCGACTTCGCCACGTCACCATTACCGTCATCAAATGTGCTGTGGAACGGGTCTTCGAACGCCGTCGTCGGATTCTCCTATCCCCCCACCCCTTCGTTTCAACTGCAGACTCGACATAGCCACTCCCCGAAAGGCGAAACGTCGTAGCAGTTGTCGGTAGGGACAGTTCGTTTTACTCCACCTACTCTAGAAAACAAAGGAATTGCTAGGAGTACGGAAAATGTTGAACCGGTTTGAACTTAAAACTTGCTGGTCTAGAATTGGTGCTTTCGGGGGTCCCCACCCTTCCGATGTTGCGTTCCAGTTGAAACGAAGGGGTGGGGGGGGGACCCCCCGCCGTTTCGAGTCCGCTAGCGTCCCGCTATCATGGGAAAACCCGCATCACGTGACGGTTTGGCGGGCGACAAGGCAGTGTTCACTGGGGAGAGGTGTTCCTCCTCGAGACGTGGGGAAGCACGCAACCACCCTCTTTTCCAGTGGAAATGAAGGGGTGTGGCATCAGTAGAAGCATGTGACGGAAGACGGCGGAAGGCGAAGGAGACAACCCGCGAACCACGCGACGGACGGTGAATCATCCAGCGAATATGGATGATTCGAGCGTGACTCCACTGCCATGATAGAAACCTCGAACCCCTGCGTTTCAGGTGGAAACAGAATCCGACAAAGAACCCGACAACCAGGAATGGTCGAAGCCGACGGAAGCACGCGGACCTTCGAATCATAAATTTGATAATTCTTCGTTACGTATTCTCATATAAAAAAATATATTATGACTGGGTCCGACCCCCCGATTCTGACCTGGTGAACCGACGAGAAGCAATCTTTTTGTACCGCCTGTTCCTTTGGTTCGTCTGCATCAACTGGACGCGCTCTCCACACGAAACGTCGAATCCCGGGTACTAAGACCCTCTACCACGATTTCTGTGTGGCGCGCGTACGGTTCCATCTGAAACGAAGGGGGAACACAAACGATGGACGACGACACTTCACCCAAGGACGCGTATGCCGACATCGTAGCCCCAGAAGGGGGACCGTCGGGAGAGCGCACTGACGACGACGGGACCCAGGGGGACAGGGAGGGGAATCGGGGCGACTCCGATTCGGAACCTCGCGACGAATCAGGCGACAAAGACTATCTCAGGGACGGGACCAACCCTCCGATTGACGCCGGGGAGACCGAAGACGTAGAGAACGACCAGCGAACGCCAGACCCCGGGGACAGCGACGCCCACACCGGTCGGGAGCGAAAGCAAGACGATTCAGGTGACCTCTCCGTCGATTCGTCGGGCGAGGGAGCAGACGACGAACTAGGTCAACCTGAACGACCTGCAGACGAACGCGGGGACCCGGACCCGGACCCGGTCGGACTCGACGACATGGTACTCGAAGACGACGACGAGAGCAGTCACGGCCTGTTCGACGACCTTCTGTCGGGCGAACCAATCTTCGAGAACAAAGAGGTTCTCCGTCCTTCCTACACGCCTCACGAACTCCCCCACCGCACCGAGCAGATAAACCAGATGGCGACGATACTCGTCTCCGCACTCCGCGGGGAGACGCCGTCGAACATTCTCATCTACGGGAAAACCGGAACCGGGAAGACAGCCAGCGCGAAGTTCGTGAGCCAGGAACTGGAAGCGACGTCGAAGAAGTACGACGTCCCCTGCGAGGTCGAGTACATCAACTGCGAGGTGACTGACACCCAGTACCGGGTGCTCGCACAGCTCGCGAACAAGTTCATCGAGAAGAACGAGCAGGTCATCGACGACGAACTGGCGCGCCTGGGTGACCTGCTCGAACGCGCGAAAGCCGACCCGAGCGAACTCGTCGGAACCGAATTCGAGTCCGTCGCCGACCTCGAAGCGCACATCGAGGACCTGGAGACGGACAGGGACGAGATGGAGACGGTCCCCATGACCGGGTGGCCGACCGACCGGGTGTACAGCACCTTCTTCGAGGCGGTCGATTACCACGAGCGCGTCGTCGTCATCATGCTCGACGAAATCGACAAGCTGGTGGAGAAGTCGGGCGACGACACGCTCTACAATCTCTCGCGAATGAACTCGGAGCTGACAAACTCCCGCATCTCGATTATGGGCATCTCGAACGACCTGAAGTTCACGGAGTTCCTGGACCCGCGGGTCAAGTCCTCTCTCGGGGAGGAGGAAATCGTCTTCCCGCCGTACGACGCGAACCAACTTCGAGACATCCTCCAGCACCGGGCCGACGTGGCATTCAAGTCCGGCGCCCTGACCGAGGACGTCATTCCGCTCTGTGCGGCGTTCGCCGCGCAGGAACACGGCGACGCCCGTCGCGCGCTGGACCTCCTCAGGACGGCCGGTGAACTCGCCGAACGGGGCCAGGCGGACACCGTCGAAGAGGGACACGTCAGGCAGGCCCAGGACAAAATCGAACTCGACAGGGTCGTCGAGGTGGTGCGGACGCTCCCGACACAGAGCAAAATCGTCCTGTTCGCCATCATCCTGCTGGAGAAAAACGGCGTCCGGAACGTGAACACCGGCGAGGTGTTCAACAGCTACAAGCGACTGTGCGAGGAGATCGACGCCGACGTGTTGACTCAGCGCCGCGTAACCGACCTCATCAGCGAACTCGACATGCTCGGCATCGTCAACGCGGTTGTCGTCAGCAAGGGCCGGTACGGTCGAACCAAGGAGATCAGTCTGTCCGTTCCGATCGACGAGACGGAGGCGGTGCTGTTGTCAGACTCGCGCCTCGGCGACATCGAAAACGCACAGCCATTCGTCCAGGCTCGATTCGACAACTGACGACTAATGTGGAGGTTGTCGTGCCTCTCGGGTCTACTCTCGTCGTGCCCCTCGGTGAAATCATCTCCAGAGACGTCAACAGCGTGAACTCACCATCGGGTAATCGACGGGGAAGACGCCATCAGTAGATGGGTGACCGCGCGAATCACTGGCCGGCGACTGCAGTCGGAGACGGCGTCGTCGTCCACCGGATCTCGTTCGTCCAACATCGTTCGGCGCTACTCGACGCGTCGTCCGGTCGGACGGAGGCGGGACTCGCGTTCCACTCGCCGTCGGTCGGCGGCGCTTCCGTCGCCGCCGCACCCTCGATCGGCGGGACCGACTGCGCAGTCGAAACCGGGGGGAACGTGCTCGGACCCGTCGTCGCGGGCGCGTTCGACAGGGAACCGAAACTCAGCCGAATCCAGCCGAGGTACGGGATTCGGACCTGGGCGACGCCCGTGACCCACCCGGGTCGAACTGGGTCGCTGATTCCGTTCGCCTGGTCGTACCGGGCGTTGGCGTCTCCTTTCGTGATGAACCCGGCGTGGGGGGCTGGGCAGTTCGTCAACTGGGCGCAGTTGTTCGCCGAGACGTACTCGGGATTCGCCCTGTCGTACCAGTTTTCGTCCTCCTCGACCCAGAGGTGTGCTCGATGAATGATGGGGGACCCGCCGGCCGCCGGGTCGTCGTACACGATTACCGACCCGTGTCCGTCGAAAGTCGTGAACCCGGAATCGCTCCCGGTTTCGACTGTGACGACGCCGGTCTCTCCGTGGGCGACGTCGGGAGCGTACCGACCGGGTTCGGTGATGAACACCAGGTCCCCCCGTTCCATCACCGGTTCCATACTCCCGCTCTCGACGGCGACCATCGGGGGCCAGACGCCACTGATGGCGAACAGGAGCGCTCCGACCAGCAGCACCGCAGCGACGCTCGTCAACACCTCCTTGAGGAACCGAATCGCCCCGCTGTACTGTTCGAGTGCGCCCGCCTGCGAATTCGCACTCGGCAACGTCTCGGGCCGGTGGCGCTCCTCGCGAGCGTCGGCCAACTTATCCTCCAGGAGGTCGGATTCGCCCCGAGAGCCGTCCTCGGTCACCCGGTTGTGACCGCCGTTAGAGCCCAGGCCGTCGCCGCTGGACTCGTCGTCGACGGGTCGGTCAGAGGAGGGGTGACCGTCGTCACCGGTCATTGTCCGCCGTTTGCTTCCACCGGGTTTGAACCTTCTGGCTTTCGGCACGCTTTTCTTGGGCCCTCACGTTTCGCAGTGGTGTGCCGCTCGAGACGCCCGTCCGGGTCGCCCGGGAACTCGCGACCCGCGGGTACAACGCCGAACGCGAGGCCGTGACCCTCATCGCAGAGTCGGACGACCCGGCGCTCACAATCGAACTGGTCGTCGAATCTGCAGGCGAAGACGTGCTCAGGGTGACGCGTGAACACGTCCTCGCGGCTGTCGATTCGGAGACGGACGACGTCGAGGGCTCCGCGTCGGCTCGGTCCAGTTCGGCGGCGGAGTCCCCCGACGCAGAGTCCCCCGACGCAGAGTCTCCCGACCTACTGTCCTCGACCCCATCCGACACCGCCGAACAGGCGGCAGCGACGACGGCCGAGGGAACTGGCTCCAACGAACCGATGCCGTCCGGCGGAACAGTCGATTCGACGCCCCAGACCCCGTCGGCCGGTTCGAATCCCGGAAAGCAGGCCGATTCCGACCCCCCTATTTCGACTGGAGCCGACGATTCCAGCGGGGAATTAGACGAAAATCCGGCTCCAGTCGAAAGCACGGACTCGTCGTTCGAACGGTCGACCGACACGTCCCGTCGCTCGGTGGCCATCGAAGGCGACGTGACGGGACAGAGCACCGGGACCGGCGAGTACTCGGATTTCGTGACGACGTTCCGCGACCGGTACGACCGCCTGGCGAAACTGCTCCGCGGACGCGTCAACCACCGGCCCTCTACCGCCATCGCCGAGATGCCCGGCGGGAGCGAAGCGGCGATGGTCGGCCTGATAAACGACGTCCGCTCGACCGCGAACGGCCACTGGCTGGTCGAACTCGAAGACACGAAGGGGACGTTCCCCTGTCTCGTGACCAAGGACAAGGACCTCGCCGGCGTCGTCGACGAGCTCCTCATGGACGAGTGTATCGCCGTGGAAGGGAGACTTTCTGACGACTCGGGCATCCTGTTCGCGGATTCCATCCACTTCCCGGACGTCCCCAGGACGTACAGGCCGAACACCGCCGACAGGCACGTCCAGGCGGCGCTCATCTCCGACGTCCACGTCGGGAGTCAGGAGTTCGTGGCCGACGCCTGGCACCGGTTCGCCGACTGGCTTCACACGCGCGAGGCCGAGTCGGTCGAGTACCTGCTAATCGCTGGCGACATGGTCGAGGGGGTGGGCGTCTACCCGAACCAGGACGAGGAACTCGACATCGTGGACATCTACGAGCAGTACGAGCGGTTCGCGGAGTACCTCAAGGAGGTACCCGGGGACGTCGACGTCGTGATGATACCGGGGAACCACGACGCGGTTCGACTCGCGGAGCCCCAACCCGGGTTCGACGAGGAACTCAGGAACATCATGTCCGTCCACGACCCGCACATCACCGGGAACCCCTCGACGGTCACGCTGGAGGGCGTCTCGGTGCTGATGTACCACGGCGTCTCGCTGGACGAGGTCATCGCGGAACTACCGGCCGAGAAGGCGAGTTACGACGACCCCCACCGGGCGATGTACCAGCTACTGAAGAAGCGACACGTGGCTCCGCAGTACGGCGGCCACATGCGACTGGCCCCGGAGGAGAAAGATTACCTGGTCGTCGACTCCATCCCCGACGTGTTCCACACCGGGCACGTCCACAAACTCGGCTGGGGGAAGTACCACAACGTCCTGGCCGTCAACACCGGGTGCTGGCAGGCACAGACCGCCTTCCAGAAGAGCGTCAACATCGACCCCGACGTCGGATTCGCGCCTATCCTTGACCTGGACACCCTGGACATGACCGTCCGGAAGTTCTCGTAGACGCGACCCGGAGTAACTGAACAGCGACCCGCAGGTCAGTTCGGTTCGAGCCGATACCGGACCGTCGACCGACCGTCGAACTGGGGCCCGTCACCCGCCTCGTCGAATCCCACCGCCCGGGCCGCATCTCGGACGACGTCGTCGCCGGTCTCCACGAGGAGTTCGACGGTCATGGCCTCTCCGTTGGCAAACCGGACCGGTTCTTCGAGCAGTCGCTCGCAGGCGGCCGCCGTCCCGGCAACCTGCGTCACGTATACCGTGTCCTCGCGCGCATCGAAGCTGACGAATCCGACGAGGGTCCGTCCGTCGTCTCCCTCGGCGTCACGTTCGGCCACCCGGACGGTTCTGTCGTGGACGAGATTGCGCATCACGTCGGTCGGACCGCTGGCCAGGTCGGCGAGCGCTTCGGCGTCCCCTTCCACGGCGTCCCGTATCTCCATGGTTCGATTCCGTCCTGCCGGGGTATAAACACACTCCCGGAACGGCTCTCCTGCGTGAGCGCGGCCGGGAGAGCCGAGCAACGACGAGGACCGGCCTCCCCCCGGGAACCGAGCAACGACGAGGGCCGGCCTCCCCCCGGGAGCCGAGCAACGACGAGGACCGGCCTCCCCCCGGGAGCCGAGCATCGACAGAGCACCGAGCATCGGAATGCGCTGTATCCGGTCGAGCGAGACGATGTTGGGTCGTGCGAGCGGAGTCGAGTCCATTCGACCGGCGTGGGACTCGTCAGGGCGGCAATGGGTGTGAAAGAGAACACAGTTATACGGTATCCCGCGTTAGGCCCTCGCATGTTCGAGTATCCACGAAGCTGTCGCCGCGGGTTCGGTTCGGAGGTTCAGTCGTGCGCGTAATCGCGAAGTTCGGGGGCACGTCGCTCGGAAGCGGCGAGCGAATCAACCGGGCGGCCGACTCCATCGCGGCCGCCGTCGAACAGGGCCACGAGATTGCAGTCGTCGCCAGCGCGATGGGGTCGACCACCGACGAACTGCTCGAAGACATCACGTTCGACGCATCCGACGAGGACCGCGCCGAAATCGTCAGCATGGGCGAGCGGACGAGCGTCCGCATGCTCAAGGCCGCGCTCGCTTCCCGCGGGGTCGAAGCCGCGTTCCTCGAACCCGGAAGCGACGAGTGGCCCGTCATCGCCAACGAACTTGGAGAGGTGAACGTCGAGGAGACGACCCGGCGCGCCGAAGCCCTGGCGGAGAAACTCGGCGACGTCGTCCCGGTCATCACGGGCTTCCTGGCGGAGAACGTCGACGGGAAGATAACCACCCTCGGGCGGGGCGGGTCCGACACCACCGCCGTGATGCTCGGGAAGTACATGAACGCCGACGAAGTCGTCATCGTCACCGACGTCGAGGGCGTCATGACCGGCGACCCGCGCGTCGTCGAGGGCGCGCGAAACGTCGGTCGAATCACCGTCGACGAACTGCGAAATCTCTCGTTCAGGGGGGCCGAAGTCGTCGCTCCGTCGGCGCTCTCGTACAAGGACAACGGACTGTCGGTTCGGGTCGTTCACTACCAGCACGGCGACCTGTTGACCGGCGGAACCATCATCGAGGGCGAGTTCCAGAACCTCATCGACATGGAGGACGACACGCTGGCCTGCCTGACAGTCGCGGGGCGGGCCATCCGAAACCGCCCGGGGATTCTCGCCGAACTCGCCGAGGCGCTCCGCGACGTCGACATCAACATCGACTCCGTCGCCAGCGGGATGGACTCCATCACGTTCTACGTCAGCGAGGAGGACGCCGAGGACGCCGAGACGGTGCTCCACGACAAGGTCGTCGTCGACGAGACGCTCTCGTCGGTCACCGTGGACGACGGCATCGCGGTCATCCGCGTCACCGGCGGCGAACTGCCGAACCGGCCCGGCGTCATCCTCGACATCGTCGAACCCATCTCGGAGGCGGGAATCAACATCCACGACGTCATCACGAGCGCGACGTCGGTGGCGATTTTCGTCGCCTGGGACGACCGGGAAGAGACCCTGAGCATCGTGCAAAACGAGTTCTGAATACGTCGCCCGTTTCCGGGTCAGCCGGCCTGACCCCACTCCGGGGGGAGAGTGAACAGATGTCGGGCGTGGTGTCCAGACACGTCCGACGGCGCGTGTGCGACGGGCCGACCAATCTATGTGACCGCCGCCCATGCCGGTCGGTATGCGCTCGTACAAGGCCAAGATGGTCGAGCGGATTCGCCTCCCGCCCCGCGGGGAACGGGAGACGAACCTCGCGGAGGCCGGCTACAACGTGTTCAATCTCGACGCCGAGGCCGTTTTCGTCGACCTGTTGACCGACAGCGGCACGGGAACGATGAGCGACGCCCAGTGGGCCGCACTCGTCCGGGGCGACGAGTCGTACGCCGGAAGTCGGAGTTTCTCGCGGCTCCGGGACGCCGTCCGCGACGTGATGGGGTTCGAGCACGTCGTCCCGACACACCAGGGTCGGGGCGCCGAGAACGTCCTGTACGGAGCGCTCGTCGAGGAGGGGGACGTGGTTCTGAACAACGCGCACTTCGATACCACGCGCGCACACGTCGCCAACCAGGGAGGCGACCCAGTCGACTGTCCTGTCGACTCGGCCCGCGACCCGACCCTCGACGACCCCTTCAAGGGAAACTTCTCGGTCGAGCGAGGCTGGGACGTAGTCAAAGAGGTGGGTCGGGAGAACGTTCCGGTGGTCGTCCTGACAGTGACGAACAACTCGACGGCCGGACAGCCTGTGAGCGTCGACAACACCGCCGACGTCGCCGAATTCGCGGCCGAAATCGACGCCACGTTCGTCGTCGACGCCTGCCGGTTCGCCGAGAACGCGCACTTCGTCACCAGCCGCGAGTCCGGGTACGAGGATGTGAGCGTCGCCGACGTCGCCCGCGAGCAGTTGGCCTACGCCGACGCCGTGACGATGAGCGGGAAGAAAGACGGCCTGGTGAACATCGGGGGGTTCGCCGCCGTGCGCGACGAGACGCTGTTCGAACGCATCAAGCAGCGCGCGATTCTCTACGAGGGGTTCCCGACGTACGGCGGCATGGCCGGCCGCGACCTGGAGGCGATGGCGGTCGGTCTCCGCGAGGCGGTCGAACCGCCGTACGTCGCCGAACGGGTCGAACAGGTTCAGCGGTTCGGCGCGATGCTCGAAGCAGAGGACGTGCCCATCTACACGCCGGTCGGCGGACACGCCGTGTACGTCGACGCCGGTCAGTTCCTCCCCGACGTCCCGGCAAACCAGTTCCCGGGACAGGCGCTCGTCGTCGAACTCTACCGGGAGGGCGGCGTCCGCGGCGTCGAACTGGGCAGTTTCGCCTTCCCCGACACGGACCGCCCCGAACTCGTCAGGTTGGCGGTGCCACGGCGGACGTACACCCGCCAGCACTTCGAGCACGTCGCCGAGACGATGGCGGCCATCCGAGAGCGCCGGGACGAGGTACCGGGGTACGAGGTGACCTGGGAACCGCCCGTCCGGGAACTCAGGCACTTCTCTGCGGAGCTACAACCGGTCTGACCCTGTCGGCCGACCCGCTCCAGACCGTTACCGGCCGTCGTACAGGCGCGTCCCGATTCGCTCGGGGAGTCCCGCGTCGCGGACCGCCTCCGCGACGGCGTCGATGTCGTACTCGACGCGGCGCTCGTCCACCGTCAACTCGTCCAGGTCGACAACCGAGTAGCCCGCCCGGGGGTCTCCGTCTCGTGGCTGGCCAACGCTCCCCGGATTCATCACGATACCGTCGTCGGAACGGTCGTGGCCCTGGACGTGCGTGTGACCGAGCACGAGAACGTCCTCGCTCCCGAGCAGGTCCGGACCGAACTCGTCGGGGTAGGTGTAGCGGTCCGGGTCGTCGGGATGGCCGTGAATCAGTTTGACCCGGCCGTCGGCGACGGTTCGTTCGTCAGGGAGGTCCGAGAGCCACGCCATGTCGTCGTCCGAAAGTTCCTCGCGGGCGTACTCGACGCCGGCCGCCGCCATCTGGTTGAACCGGAACGCCGTCCCCGAAGCCACGGCCCGGTCGTGGTTCCCCATGACCGTCGGCACCTCACGGTCGCGCATCGCCGCGACGCAGGCGCTCGGCCAGGGGTTGTAGCCGACGACGTCGCCGGCACACACGAGTCCGTCCACAGGCGGCATGTCGTCGAGGACGGCGTCCAGTGCGACGCGATTCCCGTGTACGTCCGAGATGACGCCCAGTCGCATGACTCGGCGTTGGCCGGCCAGCCGTTTGTGTCCTCCGGCGACGTCGCGTGGCCTCTCGGGACCCCGCCGCGTCGTCTCTCAGGACCCCGACGCCCCGTCGTTCACGACGGCCGTCTCGACGGTGCCGTCGGCCACAGAGACGCCAGCGGCACAGACCGCGTGCTCGAACTCGTGGTCGTAGACGGCGCGGGCGGCCGCCGCGGCGGAGTCGGCCTCGAAGTCGAACGGCCGGGGTCGGTTCTCCTCGTAGGTGGCGACCAGCGTCGGTTCGGTCACGCGCTCGACGACGAGCCCGTTCCGCCTGACGATGCCGACGTACGCGCCGCCGCTGTCGTTCGTCGCGTCTTCGGTCCCCATCACCCCGGCGATGCGGGGGGTGTCGTAGTCGTCCTTCTCGAAGTCCAGTGCCAGCAGCGTCTCGGCCAGCGCGTCCCGCGTCGGGTAGCCCAGTGCGAGTTTCTCCGCGACGGGGTCGACGTGCGACCCGTTCCCGAGGACGACCCCGCCGTCGACGCTCCGGACGCAGTTGTAGGCGATGTATGGATTGTCCGTCTCCGGCGCGTCCGGGGTGGGGGCGACAGTCAGGGTTCCATTCCGGTCGACGATGCGGCGATTCGGGAACGACCGGGACGAGACGCGGTAGGCGCCGACCCGGGGTCCGACGACGATGAACCGTCCGACGTACATGCATGGTAGTGCCTAACTGTCGGTAATATAGGTGACGATGTATGCACGTTCGGTGGGGAACACGGCCATCCACGCGTGCAACGGGGTCCCACGGTGACTCCAACGCGCAACGCTTACAAACCGTCACGTCGAAGCACTCGTTGCGACAGCAGTCCCATGGGGTAGCGGCCAATCCTGAAGCCTTCTGGGGGCTTCGACCCAGGTTCGAATCCTGGTGGGACTACTTCTCCCGAAGTTCGAATCGTCGAGCACTGACTGCGTTCAGCCCGCACCAACGAACGAGCGGAAACGCGGTCTGTCGTCGGGACCCCCGTCTTGCTTCACCGCCGACAGGCCTCGGCGATACTCGCGTCCCTCCGCCTGGGGCGAGGAGTAGTGGCCACCCTGACCATCGCGTGACGTGCTGGCGACGCTTCGAGCAGCCACGCCGGCAATCCACAGACGACGGCGGAGGCGACGGGTCCCCTCCGAGGAACCCCGTTCGGTCGGGTCCACACGGCGGTCGAGTGACCGACCCCCTGAGCCAATCGAAGAGCGGGTGTCCGTACGCGAAGCTGAGGCGACCGACATCGAGGCGTCCGTCTTCGGGAGGACGCGGCCCCCTCGACTGGGTGGTCAGTCGTCCCGTTCACCGGCCTCCGACGTCGCGTCGCCTTTCGCGGTGCTGGAGTCGACCGGTATTGCCAGCGAACGTGAGACCGGCCCAACCGGTCACCCGGCGCACTGCGGGACACTCGGGAATACCCCGAGCAACCTTGCTAACACCAAATTATCAGTTGTGTTTATGTCTCTACACAGCTATAAGAATGGCGGATGAAATCCAGATTCAAAGCGTTGTTCCCGGCACTGGGTGACCAGTTGACGTACGAGGATGTGCGACAGGAGGCGCACGTCTCGGCTCACCGGTCGCGCGACGAAATCGTGCGCTCGAACGCCGCGGCCCTGAACGTCACCGTCGACGAGTACGAGAGCCTGTCGTTTTCCGACATCACGGACCGCTTCGTCGAACAGGGGATAACGGAGTCCATTGACCTCGGCGAGAGCGGGTTCGTAGTTGATAAGGCCTTCCTGGAGGAGGAATGACACTGGAGAACGCTAGACCCGAGAAAGACGACATCACAGAGTCGTGCAGCAGGCTGTTCTCGGGGGATGGGAGTCCGTACCGGGTACTCCGTGACAACTACACCGAGAACAACGAGCGCCTCCAGCGACTGGACGACGAGACGCCGCGACTCGGATTCGAAGCCCTCGACAACATCAGTCGGGTCTACTCGTGGGCCGGCGAGAACGATATCGAGAGGGCCTGTGAAGAACTGAACAACGTCCAGCTCCAGATACAGATCGCCGCCTGTACCAGTGCGATGGTTCTGGGTCGCTACCACGAGGCCCAGTTGAAGCGAAAAGAACTCCCGTTCGCAGTTTACCAGGTGTTGCTACAGAACAAGATGTCTCGTTCGACGTACGTCAAATCCAAGCGGGACATGGAGACATTCAGACGAGAGGCGCTAAATTACCAGGGAACAGACATGTGGAAGCGAGGGGAAACCAGCGCGAAGATGTACTCGACCACCGCTGAGACCTTGAACCGGAGTATTCCATCCCGATATAAGGTCGTAAGCATCGCCACCGGTGCCGCTATCGGTCTGGCGACGTCGGTTCTGACGCTGGCGGGGAGCCTTCCACTCCCGTTTTGAGTCCACCGTGCCTCGTCCCCCGCATCGGCTCGGAAGACGGGCGTGGGCCGACCCAGAAACAGGCACCGACGTGGGGCGTTCCCCACCGGTGGCTCGGGGATTCGAGCCGCCGCTTCACGCTTGGGCTCGTGTGTTTCTTCGCCATGTGGTATCACGCTCAGCTCGCAGTCGCGTCCGCGTTTGATGCTGATGTCGCGATTTGATGGTTCTACCTCACCAGCGAGCCGTCGCCGGACTACCTCCTCACGCGAGTCTCGAACAGCATTGAATCGGCTGTATTGCTGACTCCGCGGAGGTTCTACGCGCGGGCTTCAGTCTTCGTCGCCTGTCTTCTTGTGGATGTACTTGACCACCTTGCAGGCGCTCTCGAATTCGAACCCCAGGTGGGCCCCGCAGCGACCGCATTCGAACTTGCCGGCGCGTTCGACGATATCGACCGGTTCGCCGCTGCGCCCACAGAGAACCGGTTCCTCCCCGGGAGGCACTTCGACTTCCCACCTCTGTCCGTCGGGCGATTCGACCGGACCCGTCCGTCTGTATCTCCTTACCCCACTCATGGCCACTGTAATCGTTTACTCGCCATTGCATAAAAAACCATGAGGAATCCCAGCGTTCGGGAATCAGCGTCTGACGAAGGGCCGTCACGCCCTCGTCGAGTGACCGACGCGGTGGAATCCGCCTCCCTGGTCCGTCGGTCGACCGATTCGATTGCCCGACGTCTACTCGCGACTGGAGGCTGTAACAGGAGTTCCGACCGGCCACATCTCGATGATATCGAGTTCGAGTCCCGGGGAGACGCCACCATCGGACGAGAGGTCGGGTTGCGCGTTGGGCGCTGGCGGGGCGTTCCCGACGTAAAACACGACGGCGTGGTGGTCCGGGTCGTACAGCGACGACCCCGACAGTTCGCGAAGCCGCTGGGTGGCCCGCTCCCGCGTCTCGAAGACCTTGTTCGACGAGGCGACCATATCGGGCCCAAGGGTGCAGACACCGTAGACGGTGTCGAGGCCATCGTCGAACGTCACCCCGCGAACGGCGGCCGCAAGATGGTCGCGTATCTCGTTACGGCTGATTGACATTGGGTCTCATCGCGCACCCACGCATTTAACTGTTCTTGCTAATTCGTAAAATCCAGATTCAGAACTGGAAATTTCATATATCCAGGGCAGCTAGGTGGAATCTCTCCATACTATGCTCGCGGGCGCCGAGTCCAGTGGGTTTGGAAATACGCTTCGGGCTAGCCGGGATTCGGGCCGTCTCGGTGTGAAATCTACGCGGGGTTCTGGGGGGCGATTCGACCGAGACGACCACGTCTGTTCGCTGTCCTCGAAGTGGTTCAATCATCCATCGATGTGACGTAGTGGGTCTACCGGTCGGTGTGGCCGGGGTGGTAGCGGAAGGGGTCGTCAGAATCCCGGTCGGAAAACCCCGGTTTCGGGGGGCGATGGGGTGGTCGTTGCCCGTGCGTTGGAATTTCCGTCGTCGCGTCTACTCGCCGGCCGTTCCAGGTTCGGTCAGCGCGAAGTTGTCGTAGTAGTACGTCTCGTCGACGCCTGCGTTCCGTGAGTTCACGATGAATTCGAGGAACTGGGTGCTGTCGTACCGGAAGGCGTCGTACGTGTAGTTGTAGTCGCGCTCGTCGAGAACGAGTTTGTTATTGATGCGCCACTTGAGCGCCGAGCCGCCCTCGTCGAGTTCGTGGAGTTGGGCCTCGACTGTCACCCAGCCACCGACCTCGGGGTCGATGCGGAGTTTCTTCGGCAGGCCAATCCAGAGCCACTCTGCACCCGTGTAGTTCCCGTCTTCGTCCGTGATGTAGACGTACGCTCGGAACCCTGCCTCGCCCGAATCACTGGCGTCGCTGTCCTGGTACTCCATAATTGGGTACGCGTTGATGTCCCCGTTCGCGTCTCCGAGGACAGGCCAGACGCCGGATTGCTGGGGTATCCCATCGCCCTCCCACGCCGGGTCGATGTAGAAGTCGTACGAGACGCGCGAGCCGTCGCCGGCGTACCAGTAGGTGCCGTCCGCGTTCAGGTACTTCTTGCCCTGGTACGCGTAGAAGCCGGACGTGTCCCCCGTTTCGTCGATGTTGATGCGAAGGCGTCCGCTATCGGACTCCCACGCCTCGGGGGCGTAGCGGTCGACCTGCCAGCCGGGGCTGGCCGCCGTGAACTCCGCAGCGTCCGCCGCAGTGTCGAAATCGAGGTGGAACAGCGCGTTGGGGTGGGACGCAACCGCCGAACCGGCCGAGAGGGGGAGCATCGTCGCGCCGAGTGCGACACCGGTAAGCTTCACGAATCCGCGTCGGGTTGGCATTTCGGGTGCCATGTCACCTTGGACGCATGACATGTATATAATATTATACCATAACGGTCTGTCAGGTAATGCCGGAAGTCCTGGTAATGGTTCTCATAATCTTTCCAGGACTTTCGATAGACAAATATTGTTGCCCTGGATTGGTCGAATACGCCCATCGACCTCTCCGGGGTCGAGGTCCGCGAGGTCGTGGCAAACGAGCGACTCCTGCCCACCGATATTGGCAGTGGGTCGGCGTACGGGACGTCGTCGAACGGCCACTCGACGTCGACACATCCACAGCAGGTTCGAAGAGACGACAAATCAATCTCTTCGATTGCTACTACGACGACTTCGCGCTGGCCGGACCGGGGGTGACCCACGAGAAACCACTCGTACTCGCGGATTCGAAACGACGGCCGGGCCGGCCG
>JBEPXT010000064.1:0-19367 GCA_041641795.1 Salinigranum sp. | reverse complement strand
GTGGTCCCGGCGGAATCGACGTAGCCCAGACCGCAGTCTCGTTGTCGGCCCCGCGCTGCTCGATACGAGAACGGGCGTGGCGGGATTCGAACCCGCGATCGAGAGGTTAGGAACCTCTCGCCCTGTCCGCTAGGCCACACGCCCCGCTGGCGGTTTGTAGTCGCTCGTAAAAAGGATGTGCTTCCTGGGCAGCCGGAGCGCTCCCCTCACTCGGTCTTCTCGGCTTCGGTTTCGGTTTCGCGCTCGGTGGTGGTTTCGGTTTCGGTGGTCTGGGTCGTGGACGTCTCGCCGTCCGCTTCGGACTTGTCCATCTCTTTGAGCTCTTCTTCTATCTCCTGGCGGCCGCGCTGGAATTCCCCCATCGCCTGCCCCGTCGACCGTGCGAGCTTCGGGATTTTGTTTGCCCCGAAGAGCAGGACGAGCACGAACAGGACGATGAGCAGCTCCGGCCCCCCGGGAATCCCCGGGAACAGCGGCATTACTGGCAACATCGCTGGTTGTGGCTAACCCAGTGTCGAATATAGGCTTTTTGCTCGTGGACCCGAATCGAGCGAGATAGCGTCTCGGCCACGCCGGGCGTCTGCGGAGTTCGTTTCGACGCCGTTTCCGTAGCCACAAAGATAATCCGGGCGTCGTTCGTTGTCCCAGTTATGGTTTCTGACGGTGACGACGCTCCAGATTTCACGGTACCGCTCGCTGACGACGACATCGGCTCGTTCACGCTCTCCGACGCGGACGACCCCCTCGTGCTCGCGTTCTTCCCTGCGGCGTTCACGAGCACGTGCACGACTGAGATGGGGGCGTTCCGCGACCGACTCGACGAGTTCGAGGACGCAGGCGCGTCGGTGTACGGCGTCAGCATCGACACGCCGTTCACGCTCAACGAGTTCCGTCGGCAGAACGACCTCACCTTCCCGCTGTTGAGCGACACGAACCGCGAGGTCATCCACGACTACGACGTGGTCATGGACTTCGCGGACCTGGGCGTCTACGAGGTGGCCAAGCGCTCGGTGTTCGTAATCGACGACGGGACGGTCACGTACACATGGGCGAGCGACGACCCCAGCGTCGAACCCGACTACGACGCCGTCCTGGACGCCGCCGAGGCCGCCGGGAACTGATTGGCGCGCGAACCGGGTTCTTTTTTCGCCGGCCCGCCAGTTACGGTGACGTATGAGCACGAGTGAGAACGCCCCCCGCGCGTACGACCCCGATGCGGACCACCCGTTCCCGAACGAGAAGCTCAACGAGGTGCTCGACAGTCTGCTGGACGACCCCGAGGTGACGGCGTACCTCGAAGCGCAGAACGTCAACGCCGTCACGCGGAAGGGCTACAACGACCACGGCCCCAAGCACATCGAAATCGTTCGCAACCGGGCGCTGCGACTCTACGAACTCCTCAAGGACGGCGGCGTCGAGTTCAACGGCGCGTCCGAGCAGGGACTCTCGGAGGCCGACGAACCGGTCATCGTCGCGCTGGCGGCGACCCTCCACGACATCGGGCACGTCGTCCACCGCGACGAGCACGCCTACTACTCGATTCCGCTGGCGGCGGACCTGCTCGACCGGTTTCTCGCCGAGTTCTACGACACGCCGGAACTCGTCAGAGTCAAAGCCGAAGTGCTGCACGCGATTCTGTGTCACCACACCCCCGAGGACCCTCTCACGCGCGAGGCGGGCGTCATCCGCGTGGCCGACGCGCTGGACATGGAGCGCGGCCGGTCGCGCATCCCCTACGAGAAGGGCGGCCGCGGCATCAACACGCTCTCCAGCCAGGCTATCAAGAACGTCACGCTCCAGAAGGGCGACGGCGTCCCCGTGCTCGTCGAAATCGAGATGGTCAACGCCGCCGGCGTCTACCAGGTCGACAACCTCCTGAAATCGAAGCTCGAGGGCTCGATGCTCGAAGACGCCGTTCGCATCGTCGCCGTGAACACGAAGGCAGAGGACCGGCTGGTCGAGCGCATCGAACTGTAGTGAACGGCCGCCGCCGTCGCGGGTCGTCGCTCGCGTCCTCCGTCGCTCCGTATTTCGTGTCTCGACCGCCGCCGAACCAGTAACCGGCGAGTTCAGTCGTGTCAGTCGGCCGTCCCGGCGACTGTTTCGAGGTTCGCGACCTCCAGCGTCCCCGAGAGCGACCGGTTCGGGTAGGGGAACTCGACCCCCTCGTCGTCGAACCGGGCTTTCACGTTCGTCACGTACTCGCCCCGGGTCTTGACGAAGTCCGCTCTGCTGGGATTGGCTATCCAGATGCGGGACTGCAGGACCACCGCCGAATCGCCGAGTTCGGTCAGGCGGACCGACGGGGCCGGCGAGTCGAGGATGTCCTCGTGCTTCTCGGCCTCCTCGACGATGATGTCCGTCGCCTGGGGGATGTCGTCGTCGTACCCGATGCCGAACGGCACCTTCAACCGGAGCGTGTCCTTCGCCACCGGGTTCTTGACGACGCCGTCGGTCAGTTCGGCGTTCGGGACCGTCAGGAGCTCGTTGTCGAACGTCCGGACGCGGGTGACGCGGAAGCTGATGTCCTCGACGACGCCCGAGTGGTCGTCCCACTCTATCCAGTCGCCGATGCGGAACGGCCGGTCGGTGAAGATGAACACGCCGGAGACGAAGTTCTTGATGACGTCCTGGGTGGCGAAGCCGATGGCCAGGGTTGCGGCCGCGGCGATGGTCGCCAGCGACTGCAGGAAGTTCCCGTACTCGGCCAGTCCGAAGGCGACCGATATGGCGACGAACGCGACGACGACGTTGACGATTTTCTGTATCGGCAACCGGGCGTGTCGGTCGAGTCCGCGCCGTTCGAGTATCCGGTCGACCAGCGGCGACACGATGGCCCGGCCGAGGAGGTAGACGACCACCAGCGAGACGACGAACACCACGACCGCGGACACGGCCTGGGCTATCTCCTGTCCGAGGAACCCCGAGAGGTACTTCGACACCGCCGAGACGGCCTGGAGCGGGACCGTCATCTGTACAGCACTCCGGTGTTCCCCCGCGTCTCGACGACGTCGGCGTCGACCCGGTCCGCCAGGGTCGCGGCGAGTTCCTCGGGGGACGTTCCGCCCCGGGCGGCCCGGAGGAACTTCACTTTCACCAGGTCGCTCTCTTTCAACTGGTCGTCCAGTTCGTCGACGACGGCGTCGACACCCCGCTTGCCCACCCAGACGGTCACGTCCAGGTCGTGCGCTCGCTTCCGCAGTTCCTGTGTATCCATCGCTACGCCTCCTATCGACTGACACTCATTGAAGGTTTTGCTCGGCAGAGGCTCGCGACAGGGTCTGACGGCCAAAAACGCGGCGGAGTCCCCGACGGCTCACTCGTAGGGGTACCGCGCCAGTTCGCCGCAGTCACACCTGACGACGACGTGGCCCGACTGGAGGCGGACCCTCGCGTTGGCGCCGGGAACCAGGTACGCGTCGCAGGCGTCGCACGTGAACCGGCGGAACGTGCGGGGGAGGCGGAGGCGGTGTCGCTCGGCGACGCGTCGGGCCAGGCGGACGTACTCGCGGCTCCTGTCGACGTTTCCCTCCCGGGTTGCCGCCCGCGCGAGCGACTGAAGGCGGTCGACTCGCTCTTCCGGGATGCCCATGTCTGTGGAAATCCGTGGCTGCAGGAAAACCGTTCCGAAGGGCGTGCGCCGCCGCCCGAAGCCGGCCCGAAGCCGGCCCGGACCACACCGGGTGGGTGGCGTCTCCGGTCGGTCCCGCGACCCGGGTGCCGAGAGGTCGGGACGAAGCCGACACCGTAAAGCGACCCTCATACGAATCGCCCACGTGCGCGCCCTCAACTACCTCGAACTGGAGTCGCAGCTGCACCGGAGCGGCATCGGGACGGCGACGGACCAGCAGCGGAAAGCGCTCGAACAGACGGACGTCGACGTCGTCACCAGCCCCTGGACCGGGGGCGACCCGGCGCACGCAGTCGAGGGGATGCTCTCGGGGGACGGCGCGTTCCGGAGGTACGACGTCGCACACTGCAACCTCATCGGGCCAGGGAGCGTCGCGGTGGCCCGTCACGCGCGGCGCAACGGCATTCCGCTGGTGCTTCACGCCCACGTCACCAGCGAGGATTTCGCCGAGAGCTTCCGGGGGTCGAACCTCCTGGCTCGACCGCTCGGCGAGTACCTACGCTGGTTCTACTCGCAGGCAGACCTCGTGTTCGTCCCGAGCGAGTACACGAAGGGGCTCCTCGAATCCTACCCGGTCGACGCGCCGATTCGGTCGATAACGAACGGCGTCGACAGAGCGTCACTCGAGGGCTTCGAGGACCTGCGCGCGACGTACCGCGAGCGATTCGGGCTGGAAGGGCTGGTCGTGTTCACCGTCGGCAACGTCTTCGAGCGCAAGGGGCTGACGACGTTCTGCCGCCTCGCCCAGGAGACGGAGTACGAGTTCGCCTGGTTCGGCCCCTACGACACCGGTCCGCACGCGTCCAGTACGGTCAGACACTGGACGCGGAACCCGCCGGAGAACGTGACGTTCACCGGCTGGGTCGACGACAAGCGCGGCGCGTTCGCCGCCGGGGACGTCTACCTCTTCCCCACCAAGAACGAGAACCAGGGCCTGGCCGTCCTGGAGGCGATGGCCACGGGCAAGCCCGTCGTGTTGCGCGACATCCCGGTGTTCGAGGAGTTCTTCACCGACGGCGTCGACTGCCTCAAGTGCGAGACCCGCGAGGAGTTCCGGGCGGCGCTCGACCGACTGGCGGCGGACCCGAACCTCCGCCGGCGTCTGGGGCGCGCGGCGCGCCAGACGGCGGCCGAACACAGCCTCGACCGGGTCGGTGACCGTCTGGCCGACGCCTACGAGTCCCTGCTCCGCGGCGAGACTCCTGCCTGACTGCCCCGTGACGACGCGACCCACCGCGGGGAGGGTCACCCGACGGGAGCCACCGAGCGAAGTCAAAAGGGTTTACGTCCCGCTTTTCGAATCCGGAATCCATGGGTCCGGTCGCCGCATTCACTGACACCTACCTGCCGACGGTCAACGGCGTCTCCTACACGATTCAGACCTGGCGCGACCACTTCCAGGCCCGCGGCGGCCGGATGGACGTCGTCTACCCCGCGGCGAGCGGGTACGAACCGGACGGGGGCGAACACCCCGTCCGGAGCATCCCGTTTCCCTTCTACGAGGGGTTCCGCCTGGGCCTCCCGCGCGTCCCGCGACCCGTCCGGGACGCCGACATCGTCCACGCACACACGCCGTTCGCCCTCGGCCTCTCCGGGCTTCGACTCGCCCGCCGGAGCGACCGGGCGTTCGTGACTTCCTACCACACGCCCACCGAAGAGTACGCCGACTACCTCGCGGACCGCGACGCCAGCGAGCGAGCCGTCAGGAGCCTCAGTCGGGCCTACGAGCGCTGGTTCTTCGGCCACGCCGACGTGGTGCTGGCGCCGAGCGAGGCGACCCGTCGCCACCTCGAATCCACCGTCGGCGTGGACACCGACGTCGTGGTACTCTCGAACGGCGTGGACGTCGAGCGCTTCCGTCCAGTCGACGCGATGGAATTCCGCCAGCGACACGGCCTGCCGGACGGTCCCCTGGTCGGCTACACCGGCCGTCACGGCTACGAGAAGCGCCTCTCGGACGTTCTCCGCGCCGCGGAGGGCATGGACGTGACCGTGGTGTTCGGCGGTGACGGCCCCGCCCGCGAGAGCCTCGAAGCGCTGGCCGCCGACCTGGACGTCGACGCCCGGTTCCTGGGGTTCCTCGACCGGGCGGACCTTCCGGCGTTCTACAGCGCACTCGACGTGTTCGCGTTTCCGAGCCCCGTCGAGACCCAGGGGCTGGTCGCCCTGGAGGCAATCGCCTGTGGAACGCCGGTCGCGGCCGCAGACGCCGGCGCACTCGCGAACACGGTCGACGACGGCGAGACGGGGTATCACTTCGACGTCGGCGACGCCGACGCGTTCCGGGATGCGATTCGACGGTCGCTCGACGACCGGGAGCGCCTCGGCGAGACGTGCCTCGACCGCCGGGACGAAATCAGCGTCGAACACTCCGTCGACAGGCTGACCGAGATTTACGAGCGAGTGTCCTGACGGTCGGGTCGACCGCTTTCTCCGGGCGCTGGCCGGGACTGTCAACCTCCGGTCGCCGAACGGGGTCTTCGACGGGTTCGACTCCGAGAAAGAGGGCCGCTGCGGTCGTGAACTGACCTCAGTCCCGCGATTCCATCGCGTCGGCCACGCGCTCGATTTCGCGCCGGATGTCGTGGAGTTCGTCGCGGACTTTCCGGACCTCGCGGACGAGTTCCTCGTTCCCGGCGGACTCCTCGCCTCGCTGCGCGCCTCGGGCGCCCGGTCCGCCGCCCATGCCGCCGGGGCCGCCTGGGCCGCCGCCGCCCATCATCCCGCTCATCATCTGCGCGAACGGGTTGCCGCCGCCGCCCATGCCGCCGGGGCCGCCGCCGCCCATCATCTCTTCCGGTCCGGGGCGTTCGCCCTCTTCGCGCTCGTTTTCGCGCTGCTCGCGGATTTCCTCGACGCGCTCGCGGAAGGACTGGTAGTCGGAGTCTTCCTCGGATTCCGGTTCGTCGCCTGCCTGTTCGGTGTCGGCGTCCGTCGCCTCGTCGCGTTCGTCGTCGGACATGCGTTCGCGTTTGCCATCCACGCCGAAAAGAGTTGGCTTTACCCGCGTCAACCTCGCCTGTTCGGGCGACGGAGGGGACCGCTGGCCGACTACTCACTGCCCGAACGCGCCGAGGCTGGACTGCAGGTTCCGGGCCGAGGGGACGGAGTCGACTTCGTAGCCGACCAGGTCGCGCATGTCCACGGCGTACGCGGTGCCCCCGGACTCGAGAACCAGCAACCGGCCCTTGGTTCCCAGGACGGTTCCGGTGGCGAGCGTCTCGGTCACGGGCCGGGCCGCCAGACGCAGGCCGTAGTCGAACTGGAGGGTGTCCAGGGGGTCGTAGGAGTCGACGAGCGCCGCCCAGGCGTCCCCGTCGACGGACCGGTGGAGGCCGGCGGCCTTGGTGGCCACGCGGACGCGGTCGGGTGGGCCGTCCGCGGCGATGTTCGCCTCGACGACCCGCGCCCGCCGCCCGTTCTCGACGGTCCTGATGTGCGCACCCCTGTCCGCGCCCTGCTCCCGGAGGCGCCGTTCGAGTCGCCACAGGCGGGTGACGCCCACCTTGAACACGTCGGGGGCGAAGGCGGCGAGGTAGACGGCGTGCTCCTCGCGGCAGGACGAGAGCGGGAGGTCACAGTTCCCCTTACACCGCGCACACGGCCAGGTCGACGCGTGTTCGGGGCAGTACGGGGCGGCCGCGTGGTCGCAGGCCGCGTGGCCGCCCTCCGCGTCGACGACGCCCGCGCAGTGGCGCTCCCGGAGCGTGTACCCGAGTTCGACGTCCGGATCGAGCGAGACTCGCTCGACGCGCCCGTCCTCGGCGAGCAGTAGCCCGGCGTCCGCCGTCTCGTAGCCGACTATCTGCACGCTCCCGCGTTGCGCCCCGGGAGATATAGACCTGTCTTCTGCGGCGGGGCGCCCCCTCCCGCCAGGTGCGGAACCCCGGCGGGACCGCATTCGTTTCACTAGGATATTCGCAAAATCACTTCTTTCAGGAGTTTTATTATCGAGAAATACGTTACGAATCTCATGCCGCGAGACGACAGCGAACTGACGAGACGAACCGCGCTCCGGGCGGTCGGCGGCGGCGTACTCGGGCTGGGACTGGCGGGCGGCGCCCAGGCGGCGGCGGACGAATCTAACCTCGTCCGGGTCAACGTCGGCTACAGCGACCCGTCGGGCAGGCGGGCCGCGGAACGGGCCGCCGCGGACGTCGTCCGGCGCTTCGGCTTCGACGCCCTCACCGTCGAAATCGACGAGCACGCGATAGACGGACTCCGGAATCGGCCGGCCGTCCGGTACGTCGAGCGCGACGGGACGATGTACGCGATAGGCCCCGGGGAGAACGCACCGGGCGGCGACCCGGGACCGCCGGGCGGCGGGGGCGGTGGCTCCGGGGAGTGTCTCCCCTGGGGCGTCGACCGGGTGGACGCCGACGTCGCCGCCGCGAACGGCGAGACGGGAAGCGGCGCGGACGTCGCCATCATCGACACCGGCATCGACTCCGACCACCCCGACCTGTCCGGGAATCTCGGCTCCGGCGTCGCCTACGTCGAGTGCAAGGGCGGGCCCTCGACGTGCAGGACGTCCTGGGACGACGACGAGGGCCACGGCACCCACTGCGCGGGCATCGCTGCCGCCGCCGGCGGGAACGGCGAGGGCGTCCAGGGCGTCGCCCCGGAGGCGACGCTCCACGCGGTGAAGGTACTGGACAAGCGAGGGTCCGGTAGCTTCTCCGACGTCGCCGCCGGCATCGAGTACACGGCCGACCAGGGCTGGGACGTCGGGTCGCTGAGCCTCGGCGCCGACAGCGGGTCACAGGTCGTCAGAGACGCCTGCACCTACGCCTACGACAGGGGCGTGTTGCTCGTCGCGGCCGCCGGCAACAGCGGTCCCTGCACGGACTGCGTGGGTTACCCCGCCGCCTACTCGACCGTCGTCGCCGTGAGCGCCACGACCACGGACGACACGCTGGCGAGTTACTCCTCGACGGGCGACGAAGTCGAGATTGCGGCGCCCGGGACGGACGTCTACTCGACGTACCCTGGCGGCTACGAGACGCTGTCCGGGACCTCGATGGCCTGTCCGCACGTCTCCGGGGCGGGCGGGACGCTCATGGCCGACGGCACGTCGAACGTCCAGGCCAGGGACACCCTGACCGGGAACGCGAGCGACCTGGAACTGAGCACCACCGAGCAGGGCGCCGGCCTCCTCGACGTCGCTGCGTCGGTGGGGCTCGATTCCAGCGACGACGGCACCGGGAACTGCTGACTGGCCGTCCGGAACCGACGCCGGACCGCCGGTCAGTTCCTCGACCTCAGCCCGCCGGTTGGTCCCTCGACGCCGGTCCGACTGTCAGTCCTCCGCCATCGAGTGTCCGCGGCGTCCGTGTCCTCCCCGCCGCCGTTATTCGTCCTCGGGTTCTGACGTCGACTATGCTGGATGCGCACCTCTCGGTCGAACAGGCGGGAGCGAACGTCCGGTTCGTGCTCGCCGTCGAGAACGAGGGCGACCAGTCGACCGAACTGACGTTCTCCGACGCCCAGCGCGCCGAGTTCGTCGTGCGGGCGGACGGCGAGGAGCGCTGGCGGTCGGACGCCGACCGCCTGTTCGCGCAGGTCCTGGGGACAGAGACGCTCGGACCCGGCGAGCGCCGCGAGTACGACGCCGAGTGGACGGCCCCGTCACCGGGGCGGTACACCGTCGAGGGATTCCTCACGACGCCGGACGCGGACGCGAGGGCCGAAGCGACGTTTTCCGTCGACGAGTGAGGCCTCCGTCCGCGGGAAAGCGAAACCCCCTAACCGGCGCTCGTCGTCATCCCGGACATGCAGGACGAACCCGAGGTGGCCGTCCTCCGACTCGGGCACCGACCGGGCCGGGACGACCGGATGACCACCCACATCGGGCTCACGGCCCGCGCGCTGGGCGCCGACCGGGCGATTCTCGTCGGCCAGACGTCCGGGTCCCGGGACACCATCGAGGACATCACCGCCCGGTTCGGCGGTCCCTTCGACGTCGAGGTCACGGACAGCTACCGGCCGCTGCTCGACGGGTGGGACGGGACCGTCGTCCACCTGACGATGTACGGCGAACGCGTCCAGGACGTGATTCCGGCGGTGCGCGAGCGACACCGGCGGGAGCCGCTGCTCGTCGTCGTCGGCGCGGAGAAAGTCCCCTTCGACGTCTACGAGTCGGCCGACTGGAACGTGGGCGTCACGAACCAGCCACACTCCGAAGTGGCCGCTCTGGCGGTGTTCCTCGACCGGCTGTTCGAGGGGCGAGAACTGGCCCGGTCCTGGGAGGGCGCGGACAGGCGGGTCGTCCCTCGGGCCACCGGCAAGCGCGTCGAGGACGTGGAGTAAGGCGGACCGAGGTGGAGAACGGCGGACCGTCGATGGAAGGCAGACCGTAGTGGAGCAGGGCGGACCGGTGATGGAAGGCGGACCGCTGGCGGAGGGCGGGATTTCCGGAACTTTAAAACGAATGAGCGGCACACACTGTACCAATGGCTTTTGAGGAGTTGCTGAACGACCCTGTCATCCAGAAGTACCTCCACGAGCTCGTCGGGCCGACCGGGATGCCCGTGGCCGCGGCGCCCCCGGACGGCGAGGTGACGGACGAGGAACTCGCGGAGGAACTCGGTCTGGAACTCAACGACGTGCGCCGGGCCCTCTTCATCCTCTACGAGAATGACCTGGCGTCGTACCGCCGAGTGCGCGACGAGGATTCGGGGTGGCTCACCTACCTGTGGACCTTCCAGTACCAGAACATCCCCGAGAACCTGGAAGAGGAGATGTACCGGCTCCTGGACGCGCTCGAAGAGCGCCAGGAGTACGAAGAGACCCACGAGTTCTACCTGTGTGACGTCTGCTCCATCCGGTTCGAGTTCGGCGAGGCGATGGACTTCGGGTTCGAGTGCCCCGAGTGCGGGTCGCCCCTCGAGTCGATGGAGAACTCCCGGCTCGTCGAGGCGATGAACCGGCGAACCCGCGAACTGCGGGACGAACTCAACGTCGACGTAACCTGATGGTCGTCCTCGCAACCAAGTGTTACGTCGACGGCAGCGCCCGGGAGCGGATGCTCGACAGCCTCCGCGCACTCGTCGAGAACGACCTGGGCGGGCTGGACGTGACCTTCGACGTCGGCGTCAGGCACGACGAGTTCGTCTCGGTCACTCTGGAGGGGGACGACGAGGTGGCGGCGCGAAACCTTCTCGCCGAGCGCTGGGGCGCCGTGACCGACCACTTCGAGGACGGCGAGACGTACGTCGGGACGCTCGAACGCTGGGACGAGGAGGGATTCGTCCTCGACGCCGGCCAGAAGGTGCGTATCCGCGCGGAGAACCTGCGCCTCGGTCCGGGGTCGCCCTCGCAGATTCGCGACCGGTACGGCCTCGTCCAGCACATGCCGCTCCGGTTCGTCTACGGCGACTCGCCGGGCCTCGCCGACGAGGAGGTCGACCGACTGTACGACTGGACGCGCGGGTCGGGTCGCGTGAACGTCAACAGCGCCACGCGCGGCGAAGTTCGGGCCACCGTCAACAGGGCGGGCCACGCCGGCGACATCGTCACCGTCGAACGACTCGGCCTCCTGGAACAGAGCATCGTCTGCGGCGAGGACACCGACCCGCCGGGGCTCCTCGCCAGCATCGGGTCGTACCTCCCGTCAGAACTGAAAGCCGTCGTCACGTAACGCTCTCGCACACTGATGTCACGGAGACTCGCGCTCGGGGTCGTCGCGCTCGCGTTCCTGGCGGTCACCGCCGGGTGTCTCGGCTTCGGCACCGGGGACGTGCCGGCGGAGGAACTGGACGCCGAACCGGAGCAATCCTACGCCTGGGACGCGGACACGGACGTCCACATCACGATTCAGGACAACGCCAAGTTTCGGGCCGTCTACGACCTCAACCAGTCGTCGATAGAACTGTTCCGGCGCGACGGGTTCGGCGGGCGGAACCCCCTCGACGTCGAGGCGGTCCGCTACCGGTACCCGAACGGGACCGTCGTCAACGGCTCGCAGATTCGTGCCCGCGGCGGCGAGATTCGGCGGACCCGCGACGTCGTGACCGTCTCCCTGCCCCCGAATCAGGGCGGCGGGAAGCTCGGGGTCACCGCCGGGAGTACGCCCAAGCGGTTCTCCCTGCCGGTGTTCGTCGAGGGGAGCTACGAGGTGGTGCTGCCCCCCGACAGGCGAATCGACTTCCCGGTGTTCGGGACGGTCAGGCCCCGCGGGTACGAGACAACCCGCCAGGGCGACCAGACGGTGATTCGCTGGGACGAACCGGTCACCGCGCGCTCGCTGACGGTGCAGTTCTACCTCCAGCGGGACCTGACCATCTTCGCCGGCATCGTCCTCCTGTTCAGTCTCATCGGCGGGGGCGGCCTCCTCTACTACCGGCGGCAGATAGCCGCGCTCCGCGAACAGCGGGAGGAACTCGGACTGGACGTCGACACCGACGACGAGTTCGACAAGGGGCCGCCGCCGGGGATGGGGTAGTCCCTCGTCGGCCGTCTCACCGGGCCGACTCCTTTTTATGCGGACCCACTCCTACGGAGTCCATGCGCGTGGCGGTGGTCACCGTCGGGGACGAACTGCTCGACGGCGACACTGTAGACACGAACGCGGCGTGGTTGTGCAGCCAGTTGACAGAGCGCGGCGTCAGCGTCGAGCGCGTGACGACGGTGCCCGACCGGATACCGGACATCGCCAGGGTCGTCAACGAGTACCTGGCCGAGTACGACGCCGTCGTCGTCACCGGCGGTCTCGGGCCGACGCACGACGACGTGACGATGCAGGGCGTGGCCGCCGCCGTCGGTCGGACCGTCGAACCCCACGAGGCGGCCCTGGAGTGGCTCACCGAACACGGCGGGTACGCGGCGTCCGACCTGGCCGCCGGGACGACCGACCTGCCCGCCGGAGCGCGGATGCTCCCCAACAGGGAGGGCGTCGCGCCGGGGGCCGTCGTCGAACGAGTGTACGTCCTCCCGGGCGTTCCGGCGGAGATGAAGGCGATGTTCGACGACGTGGCCGACGAGTTCAGCGGGGCGCAGACGCACGTCGAGGTGGTCGTCGCCGCAGAACCCGAGAGCGCGCTCCTCGACCGGATTCGGGAGGTTCGCGACCGGTTCGACGTACAGGTCGGGAGCTATCCGGGCGGGGACGTCCGCCTGAAACTTCGCGGCGAGGACCCCGAGGAGGTGCGGGCGGCGGCCGACTGGCTCCGGAGTCGGGTCGAACTCGCCACCGAGTGACTCCCCGGAGCGTCACCGCTCACCGATAGAGGTACAGCAGCCACACCACGGTGACGAGCAGGCTCGCCACGAGAACCACGGCGCCCGTCTCCGCGATGGGGAGTGTCGGCCCCTCTGATGCGAGTGGAATCATGGGACACGGTTCCGGGGGCGGCCGCTTAAAACTGCAGGAACCGGCCGCGTTCGTCCGCCCCGGACCGACGCAATTCGACCGTGCGGTCAGCGACCGGCCAGGGTACGGACTCGCGGGGACCGAACCGCCGGACATTATGTTCTCGCCCCCGTCACGTCAGGGTATGCGCGTCGGCGTCGTCGTGAATCCGATTGCCGGGATGGGCGGTCGAGTCGGCCTGAAAGGGACGGACGGGAAGGTCGCGGAGGCGCGCCGGCGAGGGGCGGACCCCCGGGCCCCCGACCGGGCCAGTCGCGCACTCTCGGAACTCGCTGCCCTGGCGCCCGAGACCACGGTCTGTGCGTGGGGCGACCCGATGGGCGAACGCCTCGTTCGCGGGGCCGGGTTCGACCCCGTCGTCCTCGGCGCACCCGACGGCGAGGAGACGGCGGCGGCGGACACGCGCGAAGCCGTCCGGGCGTTCGTCGAGGACGGAGTCGACCTGGTGTTGTTCGTCGGGGGCGACGGGACCGCCGCCGACGTCGCCGAAGCCATCGGCAACCGGGAGGTCCCGATGCTGGGCGTCCCCGCCGGCGTCAAGGTTTACTCGTCGGTGTTCGCCGTCTCCCCCGAGGACGCGGCGGCCGTGGCCGCCAGTTTCGACCGGACGGAGCGACGGGAGGTGATGGACATCGACGAGGACGCCTACCGGGAGGGGGAGGTCGACCCCGAACTGCGAGCGGTGGCGCGCGTCCCCGTCGCCGACGCTCTCCAGTCGTCGAAGCAACTCGGCGGCGGCACCGTCGAGGCGGTGGCGGCGGGCGTCGCAGCCAGCGTCGAACCCGGCGTCACGTACGTCCTCGGCCCGGGCAGCACGCTCGGCGCCGTCAAGGAGGAACTCGGATTCGAGGGGTCGCCGCTGGGCGTCGACGTGTGGCGCGACGGGACGGTGCTCGCGCGCGACGCCGCGGAGTCGGAGATTCTCGACCACCTGGGCGAGCGAAACGTCGTCGTCGTCTCGCCCATCGGCGGACAGGGGTTCGTGTTCGGCCGCGGCAACCCCCAGATATCCCCGGCGGTCGTCCGACGCTGCGACCTCGAAATCGTCGCGTCCCGGTCGAAACTCGACGACCTGGGGGTCCTCCGGGTCGACACCGACGACCCCGACCTGGACGAGTCGCTCCGGGGGTGGACGAAAGTCCGGGTCGGCCGCTTCGAGCGCCGGATGATGGAGGTGGTGTAGGCGGACGGGACGTGCGAGGTGGCCGATAGAGGTACTTCGAACTGACACCGGCCGACGGTCCGGCGCTCACCGGCCGGCGCACCCGACCTGTATTAACGATGCGGCAGAATTCTCGCCGCACCCGTGGACGTATAATTGACATACAGACAAGATTAAGGTACTACAAGGGGTAGCCGTGGTGTATGGAAACGCGGAAGGTCCAGCGACTCGGCCCCTCGACGCTGGCGATGACGCTGCCGGCGGAGTGGGCGAAAGAACACGACGTGAAGAAAGGCGACGAGGTGTCCCTCCGGATGGGCGGCAAGGGGACGCTGACGGTGCTGCCGGAGTCGGTGAGTACAGAGGATTCGAAGGCCGTCATCCGCGCCGACGCGCTGAACGCAGACGCTCTGGAGCGGGCAATCGTCGCCCAGTACGTCCTCGGGCGGCGAATCATCCACGTGGAGAAGACGGAGGGCGCACTCGACTCGGACCACATCAACGCCGTCTACAAGGCCGAGACGCAGCTCATGGGGCTGGGCGTCATCGAGGAGACGCCCGAACGCATCGCCATCCGGTGCTCGGTCGACCCCGAGGACTTCGAACTCGACAACCTCCTCCGCCGCCTGGAGAACACCGGGAGCACGATGCGCGGCGAGGCCGTCAAGGCGCTGGCACACGGGAACCCCGACCTGGCACAGCGAGCGCTCAACCGGGAGCGACAGGCAAACAAGATTTTCGTCCTCCTGTTGCGCCTCATCTTCACGGCCTACCAGAACCCGAACCTCTGTCGTGCGGTCGGCCTCGAATCCGGGTTCCCCCTCATCGGGTACCGGTCGGTGGCCAAGAACCTGGAACTCACCGCCGACAACGCCGAGGACATCGCCAACATCTGCCTCGACGCCGACAATCACACCCTCGACGTGGACCAGACGACGATGCGACGCATCCGGGAGTTCACCGACCAGGTCGACGAGATAACGTCGAAGGCCGTCCAGGCGGTGGTCGAGAGGGACTACGACCTGACCATCGAGGTCAAAGAGCTGTTCACGGAGATCAGCGACCTGGAGCAGGACATCCTCGACGACCTGCCCGAGATGTCGAACCACGAACTCCTGGAGGTCCGGGAGGTCCTCGTCAGCCTCCAGCAGACCGCGCAGTACGCCGTCCGGAACGCGGAAATCGCCGCGAACCTGGCGCTCAACGAGGAGTCCGAGCACGTCACTATCGGGTAGCGCCCGCCGTCAGGTCTCACCTCCGAACTCGTGTTTCACCGCCGTCAGGGGGTTCTGACACTCGACGTGACAGTCGAACGCCGAGTGCTCACAGAGGTGCCGTATCAACAGGTGACGGCGCGACCCGGTGATGCCCGCTCGCTCGACGTGTTCGGCCGTAAACCGCTGTGGGAGCGACTCGTAGAGGTCTCGCAGGGCCTCGAAGCGCTCGAACACCTTCGAGTTACCCGACGAACTGGCGCCGCGCCTGGAGACGACGTAGCTGCCGTCCTCCCTGAACTCGCCCACCGTCCTGAGGAACTCCCGGCGATTCCGCAGGGCGTTCCCGAGTGCGGCGTGCAACTCCTGGGCCTCGCTCCGCGACAGTGCGACTGTCTCGGTTCCCATCCGGAGTCGAATCGTCTCTTCGCGTCCGGATACGGTCACGTCGTCTGACGGCCTCCCGTCGTTCTGGTCGCTCGACTCTACCTCGTCCGCTACGTTCGGCGACGTCTCATCACGAGAGAAGAACTCGATCAGGAGCCTGAGAACTCCGCGTCATCACCGGACACAGGACCGCCGACAGAATAAAACTCCCGGCGGGATGAGTCGCCGCGCCGGGAGCGAGGGCGGTCCTGAACTGCTGGGGGGCCGGTCGGCGGTCGTCAGAGCAACCCGTCGTCGGTCTGGGTTGCCGTGGCGTTCGTCCCGTCGTCCATCGCATCCGTCGGCGTGGACGACCCTGACCCGGACCCGGATTCGCTCGTCGGACTCTCGGGCGACGTCGGCTCGTGGGTGGGTGAACCGGGCGTCGGAGTAGAAGTCTCGTCCGACGAGACGTCGCCGAGAATCCCGTCGTCTGTCGGGGTCGGGGACTCGGGGGTCGGACGGGCGCTCGTCGTAGCCGTCGCGGTCGGTGCCGACTCCGTCTGCGGCGAGGCGCGCGCGGTGGGCGACCGGGTCGCGGTCGTGGTCGCGTTTCCGGCCTCGGACTTCGTCCCGAAGATGTCCGTCTCTATCGTCTTGGTGTGCGTGAGTGGGTCGAGCGGAACCGACACGGTCCCCGCCTCCGTATCGAGGGTCGCGCTGAACGAGATTCTGAGGTCGGTCCGCTGGTTTCGCTTCAGGTGCGTCACCCACCACTCGTCGAGTTTGTCGTTGTCGATGCGGGTCGTCGTCTCGATGGTCCGCGACGAGTAGGGCGGGAGTACGTACTCGCGCTCGGACTCGCCGGACCCGACCGTGACGTCGTTCATCGTCGTCGTGTACCCGAGTTCCGTGAGAGCCACCGGGTAGGGGTTCGGGTTGTAGACGGTGAACGACGCCTCCATCGTCGTGGTCTCACGGGTCACCGTTCCCCACTGGGCGCTCGTCTCGTTGACGTAGAGGACGGGGTCGGAGACCAGCGGCTGGTTCGCCTCGACGGGCCGGGTCTCGGACGAGTTGAACCCCGAGAGCACGTCCGTCGTCACCTGCCGTCGGACCGCGGGCGCGTCCACCGCCTGGTCGACGGTCCCCGAGTGGACGGTGGCGTCGACCGCGAGAGTGGTTTGCTCGCCGCGCCGGACGTGCGACGCCCACCACTCGGGAATTCGCTCGTTGGCGAGGGTCGTCCTCGTGGAGACCCGGGACCGTCCGGTTCCGACGCCGACGCCCGATTTCTCGCCTCTGGCCATCCGGATTCCGTTCATGTCGATGGCGTACCTGACGGTCAGGTCGTCCGCCGAGACGCCGACCGGGAGGGGATTCGACACGACCAGATCGGTCGCCACCGTCGTCGCGGTGTCGTTGACGCCGGCGAACCGGTTCTCGACGTCCGTCACCTCGGGCGTCCCCACCAGGCCGGTGACGACCGCTCCGCCCGCCAGCACGGCGACGAGGACGCCGACGAGAGCCAACCGCCGCGCGTTCCGGGCCACGAACTGTAGCATAGGCGTACACTCTCTAGTTCGGTACTGTCGCAAATAGGTCACGGTTCGGGGAACGCGGCCTGAGTTACGAGGGTCGGGCGGCGGGGGGCTCCGGTCCCCGAATGAACTAAGTAACCGCCCGCGGACCGGTCGGGCATGGAAACTGCCACGACCGAGTCGGACATGGGAATCGGCCTGACGCTCGTGTTCTCGCTGCTCACTGTCGGCGGCGCGGTGGCCATGTTCGCGTCGGGAGACCAGTTTACCAGCGCGCTCGGGTTCGGTCTCGCCATCGTCGCCGCGTCGCTGGCCGTCGTCGCGAGCCAGGCCTTCTGAGGGGCGCCTGTCGCCGGTTCGCCTTCGAGGAGAGCGGATGGTTTCGGTCCTCGGCTCGCCGCCGGGAACCCTCCGAGACGCCCCGACGAGTAACCGTTAATAGCGGAGGATACTAACGTACGGTGAGGATGACCGAATACACGGACGAAGAGCAACGGATTGTCTCGTACCTCCGCGAGAGCGTCTCGCGAGGGGAGCGATACTTCCGTGCCAAGAACATCGCGGACGCTATCGGCTTGACTGCGAAGCAGGTCGGGTCCCGTCTCCCGCGCCTCGCAGAAAAGTCCGACGAGGTCGAAATCGAGAAGTGGGGACGCGCTCGCTCGACGACGTGGCGCGTCACGCTCAGTTGAGTCCGCGGTTTTTTATCTGCTCCAGCTAATCTTCGCGTATGACCGTCCGTGTACGGCGGACCTTCGATTTCACCGTCCCGGGGGAGGAAGTCTGGGAGTTCATCTCTGACCCGGCCAACAGAGCCGACGCCATCAGCGTCGTCGAGGAGTACGACCTGGGTCCGGGGACGTACGAGGCCACCTGGTACATCCGCCTGCCGATTCCGATTCTCGATTCGACGGTAAAGGTCGTGACGAACGACGAGCGACGCGACCCGCCCACGTACGTCAAGTTCGTCGGGCGCTCTCGCATCATGCGCGTCACGGGGGAGCACACCATCCAGGAGACTGCAGACGGGTGTCAGCTCGTCAACGAGTTCGTGGTCGACGGTCGCGTTCCGGGCGTCGAGCGTTTCTTCCGCAGGAACCTCGACGAAGAACTCGACAACCTCGAACACGCTCTCCGTTCGGCCCTGGAAGTCAGAGCATGAAACTCACGCTGGCCCAGACGTCACAGACCGCCGGCGACGTGTCCGGGAACGTCGACCGGGCAGAGAGCGCCGTGCGTGCCGCCGCCGCAGACGGGGCCGACCTGGTGGCGCTCCCGGAACTGTTCACCGTCGGCTACTTCGCCTTCGACAGTTACGCCCGGGAGGCCGAGGGGCTGACCGGCCCGACCATCAGTCGGTTCCAGGGGCTGGCCGACGAACTCGACGTGGGCATCCTGGCCGGGAGCATCGTCGAGGACCTCGAGTCGTCGGCGGAAGACGGAGTCGACGTGCCCGCGACCGACGGCCTGGCGAACACCTCGGTGTTCGTCGACCGGGACGGCGCCAGGCGGGCGATATACAGGAAGCAACACCTCTTCGGCTACGGCTCCGCCGAGACGCGACTCCTGACGGCCGGCGAGTCGCTGCCGGTCTTCGAGTTCGACGAGTTCTCGGTGGGAGTGACGACCTGTTACGACCTCCGGTTCCCGGACATGTACCACGAACTGGCCGACCGGGGCGCGACGCTCGTGCTTGTTCCGAGCGCCTGGCCCTATCCGCGGGTCGAACACTGGCGCGTCCTCCCCCGTGCGCGGGCGATAGAGAACTCACTGTTCGTCGGCACGGTCAACGGGTCGGCCACGTTCGACGAGGCGACGCTCCTCGGCCGGTCGACCGTGTACGACCCGTGGGGGACGCCGCTTGCGAGCGCCGGCGACGCCCCCACGCTGGTGACGGCGACGCTCGACCCGGACACCGTCGAACGCGTCCGCGAAGAGTTCCCGTCCTGGCGTGACCGACGGTAACGTTTCTCAGGCCCCGTAACGGATTCGGAACGCTTCTCGGACCGTCACCGTGTCGGAGGGTTTATCCGGGTCGGTTTCCAACTCACTCTCGCCGACGAATCGACGCTTTTCTCGTCGA
>JBEPXT010000063.1:0-19374 GCA_041641795.1 Salinigranum sp. | reverse complement strand
ATTTCCGGGGAGTTTATGTACGCCGGCGAACGCCTGCACTGTATGGAAATCGAAGACCGTGTGCAGGAACTCTGTGCAGCGGGTCACGTCGACAGCGCCCGGGAACTCTGTCGAGAGGTCGTGCGGAACCGACCGCACGTCGACGTGTCGCTCGCAGGCGACGAACTCGTCGTCTCCGCACCCCCGTTCGAGGGACGACACGACGTCACTGTCAGGGAGGCGGCGGCCTCCGATTCGGACGGCGATGCCGTGGTCCGCGTCGAGCGGGGTACGTACCGTCTCGACGAGGGTCCGGACCTGACATTCAGGGTTCACGCGCTCTGGGACGAGGCAGAATCGACAGCACTCCCCGTCCTCCTGGACGCGGTTCGCCAGCGGACGTTCACGTCCGTCCACGCGCTCCAGTACGGGAGCGGGCGGACCCAGGTCGACTACGACGGCGACGACGGAGAGTCGGCGTCCGATGGAGACGAGACCGGTACGGAGCCCGGTTCGGTCTCGTCGACCTCCGGCCCGTCGGTCGGCCACCCGTGGACCGGCGTCGTGCAGACGGTCCGACAGCTCATCCGGTGACCCTGTCGGAGAAACCCCCCTCTCGCCCACCTCCTGCTCCTGCCCCCCGCCCTGATACCTCTTGCACCGATGCCCGGCCGGAAACGCTTCGAGACGATACGAGTCGGGTAACCGTCCGGATTCTGACGACCCGGCGGACAGTTCCCCAGCGACGCCGGTCCGATACACCGACCGTACGCGGCGACCCCTGGTACCCGAGGGGGTACGCCACGACAGTTCGTTAACTATATAGTCTATATCCAAAATATATTTATCCTACCCGGTGTAAGTAGTAAGTGAAGACGATGACCCAGCACCCGACCTACTACCGGCTGACCGAACGGCGAGACGAGTTCGACGCGGGAACCACCTTCAAACTCGTCGCTCGCTACGGCGACTGGCACCCCCAGGACGCCAAGCTGGAAGTCGTCGACGAGGACGAGTCGGGGTCCATCGCGGTCACCATCGAGGAACTGTTCGACAACTGGACCGGTGTGGCGACCGACTCCGCCCGGTCCGGCACCGCGACGACCTGCACGGCCTGACGGCGACGCAGCGCGGATACGACCTCGTCTGTCCCTCCGCCCGGTGCGAATCCCTCGCTGACGCCACACCTCCCCACGTTCGGTCCCGCGGGTTATCGTGACTGTCGCGTTCGACGACCTGTCGCGGACGAATACGCGTTCTCCCGATATATCACAATTTGCCATGGTATGGCCAGTACGTCCGAACTGCACCTATGACGGACGCACCCGACGGAACGGCAGTCGGCGCGCAGGACTCAATCGGCCACGACGCCGAGTCGTCCATAACCCTCCGTCACGTACTCGCGGCGATGGGCGGCGGGATGGCCGGCACCGTGCTGATGGCCCCGTTGCTGGTCGGGGTCCCAATGCTGTTCGACGTGTTTCGCGCCGAACCGCTGCTCGATTTCGCGGTCGGCGGCCTGTTCTTCGGTATCGAACCCGCCCCCAGTCGGCGCGCCCCTCTTCGTTTTCGGTGGCACGGCCCTGCTCCCGTGTCAGTTTCTCGTCGTGGGTGCGTTTCTGCCCCCCGAAGCGCCGAGGTATGGTCGGGGTGTGACCTTTGCGACGCTCTACTGTGTGGATTCCTCGTCGCGTTCTGGCCGGGCGGCGGTGCTGACCAGGACGCTGTTCGTACTCGTCTCCTTGGTCGCTCACTGAGTCTACGGCGCGGTACTGGGCGTCACTCTCGAGAAAGCGATGGAGATACCGCAACACGACGTGTGACTGCCCACGGCCCCCCTAACTGGGGCCTCATCCCTCCGACGGCTCCGTGTCTCTCTGGAGCGGCGGGACCCGCGGGAGGTCGACGTCGACGGATTCGGTGGCGAGTATCGCGAACCCGGCGGCGATAGTTGCGAACCCGGCGAGAGTGAGGAGCGTGATGGTCTCTCCGAGGAGGACCCACCCGCCGAGGGCGGCGACGACCGGGACGGCGTAGAACACCAGGTTCGCCCGGATGGCGCCCACGTCGTCGATGAGGGCGAAGTACGCGAAGTAGGCGACTGCGCCCGCGAAGACGCCGACGTACACGAGCGCAGCGACGGCCGCGGGCGTCCACGAGATGGCGGCGAGCGACTCGCCGGCCGCGGCGCTCATCAGGTGGGTCAGGGCCGCGCTGAGGGGCAGCCCCCACGCCGTCCGGACCGTACTCGAGAGCGTCCCGTCCGCCCGGCGGATGAGAACCGTTCCCAGGGCACCGGTCGCTGCGCCGGCAAACAGGATGGCCTTCCCCACGAACCCGCCGCCGAACACCGACGAGGGGTCGGGGTCGACCACCAGGGCGACGCCGACGAGCGCCACCGCCATCCCCGCGGCTTCCCTGGGGGCGAGTCGCTCGTCCGACAGGAGCATCGCGGCGAACAGCGGGGTCAGAATCGGGTTGAGGCTGAAGATTATCGACCCGACGGCGCTGGAGGCGTACTGCTGGCCGACGAAGATGAGCGCGTTCGCCAGGCCGATGGTCAACCCCCCGGTGGCGAGGATGCCGAGAACGTCCCCCCGGGTCCGCGGACGCAGCTCTGACCGGGGCGTCGTCAGGACTGCGTACGCTCCGAGCAAGACGGCGGCGACGTCGAACCGAAACGAGACGAACAGTAGCGGCGGGAAGTACGCCAGGCCGGCTTTGGCCGCGACGAAGACGCCACCGAAGAGGGCGCTCACGGCGACGAACAGCGCGAGAGAGCGTCGTCGTCCCACGGCTATCGACCGCCTCCCGTGTCGGTCGCTGTGCGACCCAGTCCAGTCGGACCGGCGACGCGGTAGATTCTGGTCATGCGTACGTCGAGGGAGGGGCCTGCGGGGGATACGTCTGACCAGAAAGCCTGTCACGGCGGGAAACTCCCGGGGCCGGAGCGGGATATTCACGCCGTGAAACTCGTTCACGGTTCGAAATCGCTTTACATACGGGCCGGATTGACGCGTACATGGAGTCGGCGCTCGAAGAAATCGAGTTTCTGTCGCTCTCTGCGAACCGCGTACGGGTACTGCAGTTGCTGGCGGAGGAGACGCACACGCGACGGGAGTTGCGCGAGAAGACCGACGCGTCCCAGCCCACCCTCGGACGCATCCTCCGGGACTTCCGAGAGCGGACGTGGATTCGGAAAGACGGCAGCGACTACGCGGCGACGGCGACGGGTCGCCTGGTGGCGAGAGGGTTCACCGACCTGCTCGACGTCCTGGAGACCGAACGGGAGTTGCGGGACGTCGTTCCCTGGCTCCCGGCGGACGCGCTGGGGTTCGACCTGCGACACCTGAGCGACGCCACCATCACGACGCCGAGTCGGACGCGGCCGAACGCGCCCGTCCAGCGCGTCCTCGAACTGCTCGACGGGGCCAAGAGGACCCTGATATTCTCCCACGCGTTCAACGAGCAGAGCCTGGACGTCATCCGGGAACAGGTCCTCGGAGGGTCACAGACGTTCCGGGGCGTCTTCTCCCCGACGGCGATCGACGCGCTCGCCGAGGACTCCGCGCTCAGGCGGTCCCTGGAGGACCTGGTCGACACCGGCGACGCCGCGATACGGCTGAGCGACCGGGAGATACCCCTGGCGGTGACCGTCGCCGACGACGTCGTCCACCTCCTCCTGCGCGACGAGAACGGGATTCTCAGGGCCGCCGTGGACACGGACGACCCGGCGGTGCTGTCGTGGGCGCTCGACGAACACGAGGAGTACTGGGAACGCGCAGCGACGCTCGACGCCGAGACGCTGGCGGCGCGGTCCGGGGGCGACTGACTGCCGACAGCCACGGACGCAGTCCCGTCGTGCGTCTCGGCCGGATTATTACCCGCAATTGTACGGTTATATATAACACGATTCGCGTATTGTTGCATCCGTTGACTGTATATGTCACGGGTCCGTAACCGGCCTATGGCACCTGACATCGACCGACGGAAGTTCATCAGCATCACAGGGCTCGCAGGACTCACTGCACTCGCTGGTTGTACCGGCGGCGGCGGTGGCGACGGCGGCGACGGCGGCGACGGCGGTTCGACGTCGACGCCCACCGAGACGAGCGGCGGAGACGGCGGCGGCGGAGAGACGACGACGAGCGGCGACGGCGGCGACGGCGGCGGCGGAGCGACCCAGCGCCTGTCGTGGCACGCCGGCGGCACGGGCGGGACCTACTTCCCCCTGTCCAACGAGTTCAAACAGGTCGTCGAGAACAACTCGAACTTCAAGCTCCAGGTTCAGTCGACGGGCGCGTCCGTCGAGAACGTGGGGTCGCTGAAGAACGGCGACGCCGACTTCGCCCTCATCCAGAACGACGTCGCGTTCTTCGCCAAGAACGGCGAGGGCATCGACGCGTTCAAAGGCAACGCGGTGAACAACCTGATGGGCGTGGCGACGCTGTACCCCGAGACCATCACCATCGTGACCCGCGGGGACACGGGCATCACGAAGCCCGCGGACCTGCAGGGCAAGAGCATCAACACCGGTGACCTGGGGTCCGGGACGCAGGTCAACGCCGTCCAGATTCTCGAGGCGCTCGGCATCTCCGAGTTCAACGAGCAGAACGCCGGGTTCTCGACGGCGGCCGACCAGCTGCGTAACGGCGACATCGACGCCGCGTTCGTCGTCGGCGGGTGGCCGGTCGGCGCCATCTCGGACCTGGCGACGACTAACGACATCGAAATCGTCGAAATCAAGGGCGAGAACCGCCAGAAGGTCCTGAACGCGGCCCCGTTCTACGCCGAGGACACCATCCCCGGCGGCACCTACAACGGCATCTCCTCCAAGCGCGAGACGGTGTCCGTCCAGGCGATGATTGCGACCCGGAAGGAACTGGAGGCCAGCACCGTCGAGGGCGTCACGGCCGCCATCTTCGACAACCTCGACGCGTTGAGCATCAAGACGGACTTCATCTCGAAGGACAGCGCCCAGGACGGCATGTCCATCGAACTCCACGAGGGCGCCAAGGCCTACTTCGACGCGTAAGCAGATGGACCGGCGCCGCCTCGTCGTCGTCGTGCTCCTCGTGGTGGGGGGTAGCGTCGGCTTCGCGGCGGCGACCCCGTCCGAGCGAGTCCTCGTGGTCGAGGACGCCGACACCGGGAATCGACTTCTGACCGTCCCCGTCGAGGAGGGGTCGACAGTGACGCTCTCGTACACCCACAGCGTCGAGAAGACCCCGGTCGAGGACGTCTACACCGTGAACGGGACTCGGCTCGACAACACGCTGATGCGGTTCGAGTCGTACGGGTGGGGGTTACCGGCCCGCGCGAACGTCACGCTCCGGAACGGCTGGTTCGTGTTCGACCCCGACCGTAGCTACGACGAACTCTACGTGAAACCCGGCCGCGTCGCGGGCCACACTCTCACAGTCGACTCCGAGACGTACGACCTCGTCGAGCGCTCGAACGCGAGCACAGTCCGCATCGCGGTGACCCGCCGCAGTCCGCTTTCACCCTCCAGCATCCATCTATGACTGACGAGACAGACCGGCATCAGGACGACGAACTCCCACCGGAGGAGGCAGAGTTTACAGAAGAGGAACAGGAGGAGCTACTGCGCGAACTGGAGCGCAAGCGGTCGTTACGGGGCGCCGCCGCCGTCGCGCTGGCGATCGTCGGCATCGCGTTCTCGCTGTACCAGATCTGGATCGCCGCCCAGGGGTTCGAGTTCGCCTTCAGCCTGCCGGTCGTCGGCGAGGTCCAGCTGGCCGCCCTCCAGCAACTGCAGGTCAACGCCATCCACGTGGTCTTCGCGCTGGTCATCGCGTTCGCGCTGTTCTCGCCGTCGTCAGGACGGGGGTTCCTCTCGCGCCGCCTCCGCCGAATCGTGCCGGCGCTCCGCGAGCGCTTCGGGGACGACTCGCCCCTGACCCGGGCCGGCGAGGCAGTCGCGGGCGCCGTCGCGTGGCTGGTGTGGGACCCCGACATGGAACGCATCACCCCCGTCGACTACGTCTTCATCGCGTTCTCGCTCGCTGCGGCCTACTACTACCTGACCGAGTTCCAGGAGATACTGAACATGCGGGCGCTGGGCCTCAACGCCGGGCGGACGCTCCCGGAGATATACACGTTCCTCGCGCCGCTCTCGGCGGTTCCCATCGTCGGCGAGTCCTCCTGGGCGTACCTGCTCGGGGTGGGCGTGTTCCTGCTCGTGCTGGAGGCGACCCGTCGGGTCCTCGGGTTCTACCTGATGGTCATCGTCGGCTCGTTCGTCGTCTACGCGAAGTACGCGTACCTCATCCCGCTGGACGCGCCGATAATCTCGGTCCTGTCGACGACCGAGGCGTCGTGGGCGACCATCGTCCGCAACCTCTGGTACACCGACCAGGGCATCCTCGGCGTGCCGGTGCTGGTCTCGGTCCAGTTCATCTACATCTTCATCCTCTTCGGCGCGTTCCTGGAGATGTCCGGCGCGGGGCAGTGGCTCATCGACCTGGCGTACGCCGTCACCGGCAAGCGCAAGGGCGGCCCGGCGAAGGCGTCGATTCTGGCGTCGGGGTTCATGGGGACCATCTCGGGGTCGTCCATCGCCAACACGGTCACGACCGGCGCGTTCACCATCCCGCTGATGAAGAAGTCGGGGTACCGGGCGTCGTTCGCCGGCGCGGTGGAAGCCTCGGCGTCCTCCGGCGGGCAGATTCTGCCCCCGGTGATGGGCGCGGCCGCCTTCCTCATCGTCGAGTACACCCTGACGCCCTACGCGGACGTCATCCTCGCGGCGGCTATCCCCGCCGTCGTGTTCTTCTTCGGCGTCTGGGTGATGGTCCACCTCGAGGCCTCGCGGCTCGGCATCGGCGGCGTCGAGGGCGTGGAAATCGTGGACGTACGCACGCACATGACCAGGGGATGGTTCTACCTCGTCCCCATCGGGTTGCTGCTGTACTACCTCATCGTGGAGCGTCTCTCGGTCGCCCGGTCGGCGTGGTTCACGCTGCTGGCAATCATGGCGCTCATCGCGCTCGTGGCCGCCTACACCGAGGAGACGCGGTGGTACCTCGCAGGGAGCATCACTCTGCTCGCCGCCGTCCGCGGGGGACTCGCGGCGCTCAACGGGAACCCGCCGGTGGCGTCCGTCATGGGGTCGCTGGGGTGGCTGATGATCGGCGCCGGTCTCGCGGTGTTGCTCGCGCGCCCGGACGTCGACCCCGAATTGCTCCGCTACAACGACACGGTCGTCGAGGCGGTCGAGCGAACGACGACGTCGCTGAACCGCGAGCGACTGTCGGACGTGTCGGCAGTGCGCTACGTCGGGTTCATCCTCAAGTCGCTCGACAACGGCGCTCGCACGGCGACGACTGTCGTCATCGCAGTCGCCGCCGCGGGCATCATCCCCGGCGTCATCGCGACGACCGGTCTCGGGCCAAATCTCACGTCGCTCATCCTGAGTCTGTCGGGCGGGTCGCTCGTGTTGCTGCTGTTCATCACCGCCATCTCCTGCATCATCCTCGGGATGGGGATGCCGACGACGGTGACGTACATCATCCTGGTCTCGCTGCTGGGACCGGCCATCGCCGAGTTCGGCATCCCGATTCTCGCGGCCCACCTGTTCATCCTGTACTTCGGCGTCATCGCGGACATCACGCCGCCCGTCGCCGTCGCGGCCTACGCCGCCTCGGGGGTCGCAAAGTCCGACCCGTTCGAGACTGGCGTCGAGGCGTTCAGCCTCTCGCTGAACAAGGCCATCGTGCCGTTCGCGTTCGTGCTCTCGCCGGGCATCCTGCTGCTCCGGGGGACCGGAACCGGCAGGGAAGTCCACGTCCTGACGGTAGCGGACATGGCTGACCTCGGCTTCTTCGTCCCGGAGGTGCTCGTCCCAGTCGTCGGCGTGTTCATCGGCGTCGTCGCCCTCGGGGCGACGGTCATCGGCTACCTCTACACCGACGTCTCGCGGGGCGAGCGACTCGCGTTCGCGGGCGCCGCGCTCCTGCTCATGGCCCCGGGCATGATACTCGGACCGCTCCCGCTGGCGGGCGTCACCAGTTCGAGCGTGATGCTCGACATCACGGCGCGGGCGCTCGGCGCAATCATCTTCGCCGCAATCACGCTGTCGAACCGCCGGCAGGCAACCCCGAGAGGAGCCGCGTCGCAGGTCTGAACGGGGGTCTCTCCGTTCGGGTCCCCCCGCAGAACCCGTCTCGATGCGCAGCTATATGATACGAGCGAGGCAAGTAATGGCGTCATGGCGTCCGAAGACGTGATTCGACTGCTGAAGAAGGCGTACAACGACGAGATTGAGACGGTCATCAACTACACGGCCAACGCCGTCCTCCTCGAGACGATTCGCGGCGAGGAGGTCGCCGAATCGCTCGATGCGGACGTCGAGGAGGAGCTGGGCCACGCCCGCGAACTGGCATACCGGCTCCGGTACTACGACGAACGACCGCCCGCGTCGAAAGATATCGAGGCGAACCAGGACTCCCTCCAGCCGCCGAGCGATTCCGCGGACGTGCTGTCGGTAATCGAGGGGGTCATCGAAGCCGAGCAGGGCGCCATCGAGACGTACGAAGCGCTCGTCAGAGCCGCCCAGGAGGAGGAGGACTTCGTCACCGAGGACCTGGCCGTCCAGCTACTGGCCGACGAGCAGGCGCACCTGGCCGAGTTCCTCAGCTACCGCCGCGAGTACGAGTAGTCCGGCGAGGACCGCCGACGGATAGCCGGTGGGGTACTCACCGAGAGATGGTCGGCGGGGCACTCACCGACGGACGGCCGGCAGGTGACGAAGGACAGCAGCGGAGCCGCCCGGTTCCGAGAGGAGGCGGCTGTCCGGGTGTCGACTGGTCCGGCCAGCGTCCCGGAGACACGGACGAGAGCTCGTATCGGCGTCGCTCGGACGCTGCTGAACCCGGCGATTTCAGCGGCGCGCGGCCTCGATAGAGGGAGGCTCTCACGCGGATTTTGCAAGGCGACACTTTTTCCCCGTCGACCCGTTGTATACAGGTGGTTCAATGACAACGTTCAATTCGCAGTCCGCAAACAAACTCAGTGTCGTAACGACGTTAGTAGACGCCGCCATGGCGTTCGCTCGCGGGCGGCCCAAGAGCGGTATCCTCCTGCTCGGAGCCGCGGCGCTCTCGTCGAAAATCCCCGGTATCGGCACAGCAACCTCCCTCCTCCTGCGACTGGTCCGACGGTTCCGGTAACTCGCTCGAATCGACCCCAGGCGCGGCGCTTTTTACGGTCTGACTCGTCCGCGAGCGCGGCGTCCGCGTTCTCTCGGGCCACGTAATCTGTAACAACTGTTGCAGAAGTAATTAGAAGTCGAGTGGGTGATAGGCGGTGGTCAGTGAACCAGCCGCTGCGATTACGGTCGGAGGGACCCTAGACCGCCGCGGGGGCCACTGCACCGGGCGTGGGCCAGGGTGTATCGAACCCAGTTCGTCGACCGTGACGGACTCGACCCGCCGAGTACGGCGTCGAGAGGCGGCTGATGCCGAGAGACCTGCAGGACCGGACGGGCGGAGTGGAGCGATAATCGGTTCCAGGGACGCGTGTCACCACGAACCGGGGACGCCGTTCGGTCCTCGAAGCCACCCGTCGTCGATTCCGGCGTCCGGGGACGCCCGGATTCGGCGCGAAACCAGTCCACGAGAGGGCCGTACTCTCCGATGCTCCCATACGGTACGATGCCTACCCCGGCGCGAAGGCTACACCGGGTCGATGGCGGTGGCTCACGCGACCCTCTCACCGTCCACCTGCATTCGTATGTACAATTATTTCTGTCGATTATCGCACCACGGTCGCCGAGGCATCACCGCATCGACACGGGGTTCTGAACCGCGAGTCGCGAGTCGAAACCGGACGCCGCGGACAGTCCGCCGATTGCCGCCGACCCCCGTCTCGTCCCGTGAAACGCGTTTCGAACGCCGCACGGCGCGACAGCAGGTGAGTATACGTCGTCACACCTCGTGTAGGTACACCATGGCAACTAGAGGTACGTCCATCGATAGCGTGACCCGGCGGGACCTGCTGTCGCTCGTCGCGGTCGTCCGCGACGAGGTGCTGCGGCCGGGTGATCAGGGCTACGAGGAGGCCCGGTGGACATGGAACCGGATGAACGACCGACTGGTACCGGTCGAGACCGGATACGACAACGAGAACCAGTTCCGCAGGAACCAGACCGTCCTCCCGGCCGCACCGACCGGCACCACGGCAGCACGTAACGGCGCTGGGGACCGAACCCCCGCCGGAGAATCGGCATGAACGGCGGGGCGGGGGGGACAGGAGTTCCGTGGCGCGACCGTCGGGTGCAGGTCGTCCTGGCGAGTACGCTGCTTGCCCCCCTCGGCGTTCCCCTCGTCGCGCCGGCACTTCCGGTGGTCCGGGACGCGTTCGGACTCACCGACGCCGAGGCGAGTCTGCTGGTGAGCGCCTACTTCGTCGTGGGCATCCTGGTTTCGCCGTTCGTGGGGCACCTTGCCGACCGGGTCGGTCGCAAGCGGGTACTCGTCCCGGCGCTCGTCGTCTTCAGCCTGGCCGGCCTGGCGGGCTACGCCGCGCCGAACTACCCGACGTTGCTCGCACTCCGCGCGATTCAGGGCACCGCCGCCGCGGCGCTGTTCGTCACAACGGTGACTCTCATCGGCGACGCCTTCGAGGGGGTCAGGCGGAACGCGGTTCTCGGGGTGAACGTCGCGGTGCTTTCCCTGGGGGCGGCAGCGTTTCCGGTGCTCGGCGGGGCGCTGGCCGTCGTGTCGTGGAACACGCCGTTTCTCGCGTACGCCCTGGGGTTCCCGGTGGCTGCGTTCGCGTACGTGGCGCTCGTGGACCCCTCGCGGGACGTCGTCCGGGAGGACGCCACCGACGCGCACGGAGTCGGGTACCTCCGGGGTGCGCTGTCGACGCTCACGCCCGCGATGGTCGGGTTGCTCGCGACCGCCTTTCTCACCGAGTTCCTCCTGTTCGGCGCGCTGGTGACGACCCTCCCGTTCCTGCTGACCGCGGACTACGGGCTGACTCCGGTGTCCGTGGGACTCGTCCTGATGACGGCCGAAGCCGGGGCGGTGGTGGCGGCCAGCGCGAGCGGTCGGCTGGCCCGGTTCCTCACGAACGGGCGACTCGTCGCCCTGGGATTCGCCTGTTACGGCGTCTCGCTCGCTGGAATCTCGCTCGCACCGTCACCCCTCGTCGTCGGGGTCGCCGTGCTCGTGTTCGGCGTCGGTCTCGGACTCTCGATGCCCGCCGTCGACGCGGCGGTCAGCGACCGCGTCTCGACGACATACCGGGCGGGGTTGCTCGGCCTCCGGAACAGCACGACGTTCCTCGGGCGAGCGACCGGCCCGGTCGTCTTCGCGCTGGTCGCCACACAGACGGGATACGGCTCCCTGCTCGTGGTGGCCGCCGTCTTCGTGCTGGTCGTCGCCGCCGTCGCGGCGGTGGTGACGAGGGGGGAGGTCGGTCCCGGGGCGCCAGAGCCGAGCGCCTGACCTGGAGTACCCGCCCGGCCCCCGCCAGACGCGCCGCTCCCCTTCTCCACGGGTCGTCGGCCCGAGACACCATTTATGCCGGCCGCACGTGGCGATTGACGCGGAACAGTCGCGGCGTTGCGGTCGCTGTGTTCGTCGGAATTCCACATGCGGGCCGCGCCGTACACGTACCGCGCGTCGAGGTTGCCGACAGTCCCGCGGAGCAAAACGGTTCGAACGCCCGCGGGACGCGAACGAGGCCGGGCCGCCGACGGAGCCACGCTTATCCTGCTGGCTGCCCTCCGTCGGTGCATGAGCCAGGACGTTCCTGCTGAAGTCGAGGACCTTCTCACGGGCGACCCGGTCGTCGCACACCTCGCGACGTGCGCCGACGGGAAGCCCCACTCCGCGCCACTCTGGTACCGCTACGAGGACGGCCAGATAGAGATTCTGACGACGGGGAAGAAACTCGACAACATCAGGAAGAACCCGCGCGTGTCCATCTCGATGGAGTACGACACCGACGGCATTCCCGAGTGGATGGTCACCGTCCGGGGGACGGCCACCGTCGTCGAGGACGAGGCGGAACTGGCGGAAGCGACGAAACGAATCAACCGGAAGTACGGCGTCCACGACGAGGCGTGGCCGGAGAACCGTCTGGTTCGAGTCGACGTCGGGTCGGTGTCCTACCGGACGTACTGAGCGCGCCGGCAGGAGAGCCGACGCTCGGACGACTCACCGTCGGGCGGTCCAGACGTCGGAAGGCGCTCCAGACGTCGAGGGTGCGCCTCACACGTCGTCGGTGGTGAATCCGATGGAGGCGTGCGTCCCGTCGCAGAACGGTTTGTTCGCGGACCCGCCGCACCGACAGAGCCAGCCGCCCGCCTCGCGGATCGACGAGCCGTCGGCGTCGCCCCGGAGTTCGAACGCCCCCTCAAGTTCGAAGGGACCGTCCCGCGTCGGAGTCACCCGCAGGCGGCCACCCGCATCACCCGCGTCCGAGGACGGGCCCGGCTCCGAGACGGTTCCGGCCGCCTCGAATCCGGCTTCGCGGTGCGCCCCGTCGCAGATCGGTTTGGTAGCCGACTGACCGCAGCGACAGAGCGCGACGCGAGTGTCCTCCAGAACCACGTCGCCGCCGGGGGTCCGAACCTCGACGCCGCCCCGCAGGTAGAGCGGCCCGTCCGTCGAAACCACCACGGCGTTGGTCTCGGGGACCGACTCGGCCGGACCGTCGTCCGTCCGCTCGTAGTGGAGCGCCCCGGTCGGGCACCGCTCGATAACCGCCGCCAGTTCGTCGACGTCGGCCCGGTCCGGGTCGACCCAGGGACGACGCTGCGGGTCGAATACGGCAGGCAGCCCTCGAACGCACTCCCTGGCGTGGATGCACCGCTTCGCGTCGAACGTCACCCGGACGTTCTCGCCGGTGTACTCGTGGACGTCTTCGTTCATAGTCGGCGGCTCATGTTAGGTGTTACCGTACGGTGCGACGGTGCATCAAGGCAGCGTCGGAGAACCGCCGAATCAGGCCGGTCGCGTCGCGGGCCGATAGATAGTGTACAGTCGCTCGCCGGCCATCGCACTCGCGCCGACGAGGACGGCGAACGCGACGGCCCCGACGGCTATCTGGAGCGTCGACCCGCCGCTCCCGAGTGTCACCTCGCTCATCGCGACGACGAGAGGCACACCGTGGACCCAGACGCTGATGCCGATGCCGGCGAGGAGCCACGCCACGGCGACGACGCTGATGCCGACGGCGGCGACGAACGCGACGACGGCGTACTCGAGAAGTTGCCGCGGCGAGCGCATCGTGGGCTCCTCGCCGCTCGACAGCCGCCCCAGGTTGCCCCAGAGCTTGTAGGCGGCGAGCGCCGTGAAGAAGTTGGCGACGAAGCCGAACGCGCTCGCCATGCTGAGCGTCCCGCCGAACACGTCGCTGAAGAGGTTCCCGAACGCAGAGCCCCACGCCGCCGCCGGTCCGAACATCAGGGCGAACACGACCGGGAGCGCGTTCCCCGGTCGAACCGTCGTGAACCCTTTGACGAGTACCAGGTTGCTAAACGGTAACAGCCCTACGGCGTACAGCGGTGCGATGACGTCGGCCAGTGCCACCATCCTGACGTCTTTCCACATCGTAACGAGTTCTCTCATGTGTGTATCTCCGCGTCGACGCTCACGCGTCGACCCCCTGTCCGGCTGCTCGCGGGGAGGGCAGCAGGACCTCCAGTGCGACGAGACCGACCAGGACTCCGGCGGTCAGTCCGATTAGCACTACGGCCGACAGCGTCTCGCCCGCCACGGCGAGACTCGCGACGAGTACCGCGGCGACGAGGCGCCCCCCGACTATCCGGTCCTCGATACCGTCCGGGAGTAGCCGGTGACAGACGGCGGCCCCCACCAGGAACAGTGCCAGTCCACCGCCGAGCGCCGGACGGCCGGGTTGCTCGACCGGGTGACCGGCTATCAGCGCCTCGACGGCAACTGCGATGCCGACGCCCGCGGCCACGATGCCGATGTGGATGAGGTAGTGACTGAAACTGTGCACGAGGCCACGCTGCCTCGCCGTCCGCCAGTGGTGTGTGCTCTCGGAGAGCCAGTAGTTTGTCGTGTTCTCGTCGTAGTACGTGAAGTATATCCACCACACCGCGACGGGGATGCTGAACCCGACGGCGACGAAGACCAGCGTCTCGACGCTCGTGTCGACCAGGCTGAGGGAGGTTCCCACCGCGATGGCGAGAATCGTCTCCCCGAGGACGACGATGGTCATCAGTCCGAGGCGTTCGGGGAAGGGTGACATCTGCAGGACGACCGGTTCGAACACCGTGTAGAGGAAGAGCACGCCACCCATGTTGATGACGAACGCCGCCGCCCAGATGCCGAAGCGGGCGGGTTCTGGAACGAACAGGGAAACGCCCACGATGAGCGTCGTCAGCACTTCCGATTCCGTCCAGTATTCGAGAAACATGTCCGCCTCGGGTTCCGCCTCTCGGGTCCGGATGAACAGACCCGCCAGGATGGCCCGGAGCAGGAGAATGGCGAAGGTGAACGCGAACGAGTCGCCGTACAGCGCCCCATCGAAGGTCTGTGAGAGGAAGATGACGACGAACATCGCGCCCAGAATCGCCAGGCGCGAGACGGGGTCCTAGGAACCAGAGTGGATGCACATCTCGTACGGCGACCACTACGACCGACTCACCGACCTGAAGGCGAAGTACGACCCGACCGGCGTGTTCGGTCGACACGTTCCGCCGGCGGAGACGCCGCGCGCGCGAATCCGCTACGGAACGCCGGTAAATTGTATCCGTTTGCATTGCGTACCGGCCGAGCGAGATGCCGGACCGACCCACCGTCACCGCGACCGACCGAACCGCCCGGCGCGACCGACTCACCGACCGTCTGTTCTGGTCGCGCCACGCCAACCCGTGGAGCGTCTGGACGTACGTGCTGGCGTACCCGACGCTCGTCCTCGCTATCTACCGCCGGGACCGACGCCTCCTCGCCGGGACGCTCGCGTTCGTCGCGGTGAACCCCCTCCTGTTCCGGCCGCCGGAGACCGACGAGGCGTGGGCGACGAGGGTCGTTCTGGGGGAACAGGTCTGGATGGACCGCGGTTCCGTGCTCTCGACGACGACCCTGCTCACCGCGGGCAGCGCGCCGGTCTACGTGTTCACCCTTCGCGCGGCCGCGAAACGCGACGCACTCGGAACGGTCGTGGGGACCCTCGCCTCGATGGCGCTCATGCTCCTGTTCTTCGGGCGGATGGCCCGACTGTACGAGGCGCAGTCGACCGAGTGAGGGGCAGTCGTCCGCACGGGTTCGCTCGGCCATTCGGTCGCCAGCGTTCGCTTGACCCCCGCAGCCGTCGGTTCGGTACTCTATCCCCGTACGGGTCGGCGCGCTACACCCGATTCGCGTGATGTACGGTACTCCCTCGTGGCGCTCGTCGTGGGGGCGGCCCTCCCGCAGAGGAGTCACTACGGGCGTTCGCCCTCAACGGGTTCGCCGTCGTCGCCCTCGGGTTCGGCCTGCCGGAAGAGGAAGAGCCGGGCGTGGAACTCGCGAAGCGTCGACAGACGATCCGTTGCCAGCCTACCGCCGTCACTGCTCATTGTCGACCCCTCGGGCACTCGACGCTCCCGTTCGGACTGTTCCGGAGTGCATACACACGAAAAGTTGGAAACCCGCTCGCGACAGACATTACAACCATATTGGTGTAAAACCTACCTGAACCGGAGTAAAACCGCGGCGAGTTGCCTCCGCGATGATGACAACCAGTTGCTACCTGAACCGCATTCGAGGAGAGTGGACGTAATTAGTTATACATCAATTAATCAATGGGTTCCTAAATTCATCTGTACCTGAGATTATTAGGCTATTTTTGAAATTTATACCCCATATTATAGCTATTAACCTCCGTTTGGTACACAGACGATGGAATTTTCTCAAAACGGTCCGCGTCTGCCTCCACAGTAGTCCAATCACTATTGTCCACCGAGAATAACAGGGAGCGCGTCCCCGATGTGCAGCTATTCGTCATCATTTAACATGAGTTTATAAATACCAGGTCGTCTCCGCGTTCCTGGGCCCGACCCCACGGACCTGCCGGGGAGGTTTCGGTGAAGTCCATGCAGCGACAGAGCGCGAATCGTCGAGGGTACCCCGACCCGTCGAAGACGAGACACTCGGCACCGGTGAGACGGTTTGGCCAAAATGCGCCGGGAGAGAAGTGCTCCGACGGGGATTTGAACCCCGGTCATTGCCTCGAGAGGGCAATATGATTGGCCGGACTACACTATCGGAGCGCATTCGTTCGTTGTCGGGAGACAATTAAAACGCTGTCGTTTCGTCGTCGCCCTGTGGCGTGATACCGCGGGATTCGTCCTCGTCTGAGGCGCGTCCCTGAGGGGTACACGGGCGCCGGTGCCGACGGAACTGCAAATCTGCACGAGACGCCCCGCGACGTACTCGAACCGGGAGTGCACGGCGGGCGTGCGAGAGTCTCCACCCGGAGTGACCGACTCGTCGATTACGTCGCCTCGTCGGCGCTCACTCGGCCAGGTCGTCGATCCAGGTCATCGCGGCCATCGCCTTCGGGAACCCGATGGTCGGAATCGAGAGGACGGCGACGTGTCGCAGCGTCTCCGGGGAGACGCCCTCGTCGAGTGCGCGTCGCACGTGCGAGTGGACGGCCCCTTCGGATTCCGACCCGATAGCCAGGGCCAGTTTCACGAGTCGTTTCGTCTCGTCGTCGACGGGGCCGGCCCCGGAGCAGGCCTCGCCGAGGTCGGTGTACTGCTCCCAGACCTCGGGGTACTCCTCTGCGAAGTCGCCGGCAGTCGACGGGAGGTCGTCCGTATTTTCGACAGCATCAGCCATGGTCAGGCGTGTCGTGCAGTCGAAGTGAATTAACTGTTGTGGCGACGAAAACAACCGACGGCCGGGCCGACGGCGGTTCCCGCCGGACACGGGTCTGGATGCCCGCGTCGAGACCCGACGGCGGCCCGTAGGGAACGCCCTCACCGAACGATAGTCACTGGCACCGGGGCGCGACTGGAGACGCGTCGTGCGACGTTGCCCATGAACAGGGTCGACCGGAGGTCGCTCCCGTGCGTACCGATGACCACGGCGTCGAACCCCTCGGCGTGCCTGACGATTTGCCTGGACGGTTCACCGAGTCTGACGACGGTGTCGATGTCGACGTCGTGAGCGGCGGCGCGTTCGCGTGCGGTTTCGAACACCTCTTCTGCGAGTTCCTCGGCCGCCTGCTCGATATCCGATTCCAGCGCGAGGTTCAGCGCTTTCCCCATCATCGGCGAGGGTTCGCCGGCGACGAACAGCACCGTGATTTCAGCGTCGGCGTGCACATCCAGTGCGTATTCGAGGGCCCGGGCCGCCATCTCCGAACCGTCCATCGGGACGAGAACGCTGGAAACCATACAGAACCTACCGCACGAAACGCGAAATATCTGTGGTCCGTCGTGAACGTGACCGTCCGGTCCGGCGTTGGCGCGGTTAGAACACCGGGACGAACCGGAACGTCAGGTACGCGCCAATCGTGGCGATGAGCGGGACGACGTTCTGCATCAGGACGACGCGGGCGGTGGTAGCCGGGTCGAACAGGTTCGCGGCGCTCGGAATCGCCTTGGGGTCCTCTTCGCCGATGGGCGGGATCTCCTCGCCCTCCTCGTCCAGCGTCAGCGCGTCGACGCTCACTGCGGCCGGTTGTTCGCCGCGGACCGCCTCGGGAACGGTAATCGGGCGCGTCGCCCGCCCCCAGCCCAGCCCGATGATAGACATGGTGGCGATGACGACGAAACTCGCCGGGATGCCGATGGCCGAGAGGAATATCACGAGCGACGCGCTCACGGTGGCGACGACGATAGCCGCGGTGAGCGGGAGTTCGGTGATGTCGCTGCCCATCGTCTCCAGCGTTCGCCGCGCGATGGTGAACGTCCCGATGCCGACGGCGACGCCGCCGATGACGATAGCGGGGTTCATCTGGAGCGCCCCGCTCCCGACGAGCGGTGCGATGGCGTTGGCGATGTTCGACGTCCCGGAACTGAACGCCATCAGACAGCCGATGACGATGACCGTCGCGACGCCGATCAGTTCGCGCCGGTTGCTGGTTTGCGTGAGCATCGGGACCGGCACCAGACCCGAGCGGTCCCACTCGACGAGGGGGCCATCGCTTCGCTCCATCGCCACCATGCGGTTGATACGCGAGTAGAAGTACCGGCCGATGATAAGCGACACCCAGAACCCGATGACTGGCGCGACGATCCACCACGTCACGATGCCGCCCATCACCGCCCAGTCGAGTTCGTTGTTGGCGAACCCGAGCCCCGCAATCGCGCCGACGGCGGTCATCGACGTGGACGCCGGGACGCCGAAGACGTTCCCGACGAACAACGCCAGCCCGATGAAAAACAGGACCGCGATGCTGGTCTCCAGCGTGAACACCCCGGGGTCGGTGACCAGTTCACGGCCGAGGGTATCGACGACCCGACGGCCGATGGTCCACGCGCCGACGAAGAAGAAGACCGACATCAGCGCCGCAGCGGTAGTCTTGGAGATGGCGTCGGCCCCGACGGCGGGGCCGAAAGCCGGACCGGTCGTCGAACCGCCGATGTTGTACCCCACGAACATCGCGACGAGCACGCCGACGAGGAGTAACCCGCTTACCATACTCGGTGGTGTTACTGCCGACGAACATAGAGGTTGTCCACCGGTCGCCCGGCCGTCGGCTGGTTCGACCGATGGACGTTGCTCGTCAGTCGACTCGACCGCCTCGAACGCTCCCTCTGGGCGCCTCTGGGGCCCCCTGTTCCCCGTACGTTGCCAGGTCGTCGCTACGTCCGGTCGGGGGCCGCGTCGTCTTTCTCGGCCTCGTCGTCCGCAGTTTCGGCCTCGTTGTCCGCAGTTTCGGCCTCGTCGTCCGCAGCGTCGTCTTTCTCGGCCTCGCCTGTCTCTGCGTCTCCGTCCGCGTCGTCGCCGCCCTCACCGTCCCCATCGTCTTCGGCCTCGACTTCGGTATCGTCTGCCGTCTCCGCGGGGGCACCGGGGGGACGTTCGACGTCGTCCGCTGGTGGGGTCGGCGGGGTCGTCCCCAGTCTCTCCTCGACAGTCCGCTCGACTGCTTCTTCGACGGACTTGCCGACGGTTTCCTCGACGGTCTCGCCGACTTTCTCGTCGACAGTTTTGTCGACCGCTTCCTCGACCGATTTTCCGACCGTCTCTTCGACCGATTTTCCGACCGTCTCCTCGACCGTCTGTCCCACTTTCTCCTCGACGGTCTGGTCGACTTTCTCTTCGACGGCCCTGTCCACCGTCTCCTCGACGGTCTTCTCTACCGTCTCCTCGACCGTCTTATCTACAGTCTCTTCGACCGTCTCCTCGACCGTTTCGCCGACCGTCTCCTCGACGGTTTTACCGACCGTCTCCT
>JBEPXT010000062.1:0-19381 GCA_041641795.1 Salinigranum sp. | reverse complement strand
ACCGGTACCGGCGCGCCCGCGACGCGGCGGCCGACGCCGGCGTGCAACTCGTTCTCGACGCGATGTGGACGGTCCCGCCGCCGGGCGGGAGCGCCGACTACCTCGGGCGAACCGAGTCCCACGACGAGGTGGCCGTTCCGGCGAACATGACGCCCTCGCCGCGGTACTACGCGCTCGACAACGCCATCCTCGAACGGGCGGGCGGGTCAGTCCCCGTCTCGGTGCCCGGCGTCGACCACGGGTTCCCGACCATCCTCGTCGAGTCGCTCACCAGTTCGGTCCAGCCGCACCTGCAGGTCCCGTCCGTCGAGACGTTCCCACGGTATCACAACCTCGCGATACGCACGCTCGGACCGGTCCTGGCGCTGACGACCAATTCGCCGTTGCTCCCGGTCGACCTCTACGACGTCGATGACCCGTACCGTATCGTCGAGGAGACGTACCACGAGCTCCGTATTCCCGTGTTCGAACAGTCTATCAACGAGGGATGGGAGAAAGTCAAGTTCCCGGACGACATCCGGGCCACCACGGACGTGGTCGACAACCTGGTAGACGACCCGACCCCCGCCCCCTTCCTCCGCGAGTGGCTCACCGACGACCCGGACCGGGAGACGTTCGCCGACCGGTACTGGGAACTCGACCACAAGCGCGGCACGTACTGGCGATGGCTGCGGGCCGTGACGGGGGGGCAACCGGTGGGCGGCGGCGACGAGTGGTCGGTTCGACTGGAGTACCGCCCGCTCCCGACCCAGCCGACCATCGACGACAACCTGGCCGTCCAGGCGCTGGTGGCCGGCCTCCTTCGCGGACTCGTCGCGACGGACCACCCGCTCGACACACTCGACCACGAATCGGCCCGCGAGTGCTTCTACGACGTCGTCGAGCGGGGGCTGGACGCCGACATCGCCTGGGTGACCGCCGACGGCGAGCGGACGACGACCCCCGAGATGGTGTACCCGGAGCTGTTCGACCTGGCCCGGACGGGCCTCCGCGAGCAGGGCGTCCCCGCCGACCGCGTCGAGGCGTATCTCGACCCCCTCCGCGCCCGGTGGGAGCGACGCCTCACGCCCAGCAGGTGGAAGCTGGCGACGGTCCGGCGGCACCTCGACGCGGGCGCCTCGTTCGCGGAGGCCGTCACGGAGATGCAGTCTGCGTACGTCCGGCGGATGGGCGACGCCGACCCCTTCTCGACGTGGCCCTCGGGCGACGAGTGACCGGCGGCAGAGGCCGGTGCCGTCAGCGCCTCCCCGCGTCGGGTATCAGTTCCTCGTACCGGGCGCCGGTCTGTTTCAGCTTCTCGACAGTGGGGAGACGGACGTGCGGATACGGGACGTAGTCCGCGGCCAGCTCGTCGATTCGGTCCTCGACGGCGCCCGCGTCCCGCCCGTGAACCATGGTGAAGAGAGTGTAGTTCCACCCGAGGTCGGGCCGCCTCGGGCGGTGGTAACATTTCGTGACGAACGGGAGCGACCCCGCGGCCGCCCCGACCGAGTCCAGTTTCTTCGCGGGCACGTCCCACGCGACCATGCAGTTGTCCCGGAAGCCGGTGGCCCGGTGGTCCACGACGAACCCGATTCGCTTGATAGCCCGGACGTCCAGTAGTCGCTCGACAGCGTCGACGACGTCGGCGGCGTCGACACCGAGCGTCGCAGCGACGTCCCGGTAGGGGGTCAGCGAGAGCGGGAAGCCGTCCTGAATCTCCAGCAGGAGGTCCGCCTCGAACGGCGTCAGGTCCACGGACGACCCCTCGGTCAGGATTCTCGTCTCCACCCGCGACGCGCCGGGTCCCTCCGCCGGGACCTGGTCGTCGGTCACGACGGCGAAGTCGAGGCGCGTCGCGTAGTCCCGCCGCCGCGGCAGGTTCAGCACTCGACGTCCGGTCCGGGATTCGATGTCAGCGAGTATCTCGTCGCGTCGCTCTCGGGACGGCGCCGTGACGACGAACCACATGTTCCACTCGTGGTCCCGTCGGTAGTTGTGGGTCACCTCCGCGTACTCGTTGACCACCGCGGCGACGTCGTCGAACGCGTCCTCGGGCGCTGAGACGGCCGCCAGCGTCGACGACCCGAGTACGGGCGGGTTGAGAACCGGGCCGAACCGGCGGACGATGCCGGCGTCACGGAGGGCCCGAATACGGTCCAGTACCTCCTCCGGAGAGACACCGAGTTCCGCCCCGAGCACCTCGAAGGGGCGTTCGCGGACCGGGAATCCCCGCTGGAACTCGTCGAGGAGCACCGCGTCAGTCGCGTCGACGGCCTCGCGCCAGTCCTGGTCCGGGTCGCTCATACCAGTTCGGTCGTGCGCCCCGGTACTGCACCTTTCGGTTGACGGGTGGAGCGGGACGGCTTCGGCGCCAGGCCGAACCGGCCATCTCGTACCGGCGTTCTCACACCGATATTATATGTCCCGACGCCGTGAACGACGACCTGTGACCGACGATAGCGAGTCGGGGGGCGACGCCGTCACCATCTCCCGACAGGCGCCCGAAGCGGTGTTCGGCCTGCTCGGAGACGACACGCGGGTCGGTATCCTCCAGGCGATGGGCGAGACGCCGGACGACGTCGTCTCGTTCTCGGCGCTCCGAGAGCGGGTCGGCACCCGGGACAGCGGACGGTTCAACTACCACCTCCGGAAGCTGCTGGGGACGTTCGTCCGAAAGACCGAGGGCGGGTACGAACTGACCCACGCGGGCAGGCAGATTATCGGGGCGATGTACGCGGGGACCTACACCGCCAACGCGTCCATCGACTCGATTCAGACCGACGGGGACTGCCCGGTGTGCGGCGGCCAGATAGTCGCCTCGTACGCCGACGAGCTAGTCCACATGGACTGCTCGGAGTGCGAGGAGTGGTACAACGAGTTCGCCTTCCCGCCGGGGAGCATCGACCAGTTCAGCCGCGAGGAGCTCCCCCACGCCTTCGACCGGTGGATGATGCTCGTCTTCGAGCGCATCACCGCCGGGTTCTGTCACACCTGCGCGGGGCGGATGGTGGGCGAACTCGTCCTCGACGACCCGGCGGACCAGTTCGGCGGGATGCCCGGCCACGTCGAGTACGAGTGTCGGCGGTGTGGAAGCACGGCCAGCGCATCGGGGACGATGCCCGTGCGAATCCATCCCGCGGTCGGCGGATTCCTCTTCGACCACGGATTCGACTGCCGGTCGGACCCCTCCTGGAGCATGTGGTCGTCGATAGACGGTCTGGACGCGACCGTCCGGACGGAGGACCCGCCCAGTCTGTCGGTCGAGTTACGCCGCGGCGACGACGTCGTGACGGCCGTCGTCACGGCCGACGCGGAAGTGACCGACGTCCGACGTCGCGAGCGCGACGAGTGAAGAGACGACGGGCGACAGACGAGTGAAGAGACCGCGGGCGAGGGAAACAGACAGTCGTCGGACTGGGGCGCGAGTACCGACTCACTCGATGGTGCCCGGGGGCTCGTGAGTGATGTCGGTGAGCGTCCCCCGCCAGTAGGGCAGGTCGCCGTCGGGCAAGTTCCACTCCACCTCGCCCGCGGTGGGGACGCGCACCCCGTTTCGAAGTTCGTACTCGCGCCAGTACCCGGTCCAGGGCGTTCGTTCCAGGTCGTCGCCGACCGTCCGGTACCGGCCGTCGGACGAAACGCGCGACACCAGATTCTCGTCGTCGAAGTGGAACACGAGCGAGACAGACGTCTCGCGGTGTGTCAGCGTCGCCCGCGCCGACGTGTCGTCGACGGGTTCCCACTCGACGCCCTGCCCGGGGAGGAGTGCGGTCGGGTACCAGGGAGACTCGGCGAGGTACCGCATCAGCTCCCCGGCGTCCAGTTCCGGCCCCTGGTCGGCGTTCGCCACGGTGAGAGCCGAGAGCACCTTCGCGCGCAACGCCCCCGTGCCGTTCGCGTAGCTGTCGACGACCCGAACCGGAACCAGCGGCGCCATCTCGATGCTGGCGTCCCAGACGAACCCGGGCGGGTCGGTCGTGACGTGCTGGGTCGCGGTGAACGGTTTCCACGACGACGACCGGTCGCCCAGCCGGAACTCGCCGCGCTGTTCCAGGCGAACCGAGCCCGCGTACGGCTGCCCCTCCTCGATGACGGTGTCCAGGTAGCCGGCGATCGGGTCGGGGAGGTCCGTCAGGTCCTCGCTCGCGTACGCGCGGTCGGATTCCGTCCGGGCGCTCGCGCGGAGGTGCGTGACGAGGCTGGAGGTTTCGCTCTCGAAGCGCCACCGGCCGAGGAGCAGGCCCAGCACACCGACGACGCCGAGGCCGGCGACGAGTTTCAGGACTCCCCTTCGAGTCACCGCTGTCATCCCGACTCCCCCTCTGTGCCCCTCTGGGGGCCAGGTGCGACCGGGTCCGCCGTTACACCCGACGCCACGAGCGCGGCCACGTCCGCCGCGAACGCGGAGACGGCGTCCCAGTCGGTGTACTCGTAGTCCCGGGACGTGTCAGTGTCGCCGGTGAACTCCCGGACGATTCGCTTCAGGACGGCGCGCTTGAGGAACCCGTACTCGGAGTAGCGCAACGCGCCGGCGAACGTCGCGACCCGCTCCGGCTCCCACCCCGTCTCGTCGAGGAATCCATCGACGTATCCGGCAGCCTCGGCAGTTCGCTCCGCGTCGTCGCCGGCGGCCGACAGGCAGACCTGGAAGAACGCCGCGGGTCGCTCCGAGAGCGCGTCGAGGTGGGTCTCTACGAACGTTCGGACTCCCGTCTGGTGTTTGCCCCCGTGGATTGACGCCCCCACGACGACGGCGTCGTACGCATCGAGGTCGAGGTCCGCCGGGAAGTCGTCGACGTCGACGGCCTCGGCGTCGTGGCCGCGGTCACCGAGCGACTCCGCGACGCGGTCGGCCACCCTGGCCGTCTGTCCCTCGCTGGTTCCGTAAATGACGAGTATACGTTCCGTATTCACGCCACACACTACACTGACGAGCGAGATAACCCATCGCGACGTTCTCACCGGGAGAGAATGGACGGCGGCTGCCGCGCGGTCTCCCAGACCGCGGGCGGAACTGCCGACGCCGGCGGGGAGAGGGGGCTGCTCTCGACGTCGCTCCGCGGCGCACGAACGCGCGTCGGTCTCGCAGACTGTCGTCCCGTGGTGGGAATTGTGTCCAGCCTATTTACCGGATGCGTGCGAGCGTGCCCTATGAACAACTCCTACGGGGTGCTGCTCCCCGATGGCCGCGACCCCCGGTCGTTCGCGAACCGGGCCGCAGAACTCGACTACGAGCGCCTCTGGGTCGGCGAACTCTGGGGGGCCGACGCGTTCGTCCAGCTAGCCCGCGCCGGCGACGCGCCTATCGGCCTCGGGACGTCGATCGTCAACGTCTACTCGCGGACGCCGGCGGCCATCGCCCAGGCCGCCGTCAGCATCGAGCACATGGCCTCCGGCGAGATGATTCTCGGCCTCGGAACGAGCACCGAGCAGGCGGTCGGGTCGCTCCACGGCGTCTCGTTCGACCGGCCGGTACGACGCCTCCACGAGACGACCGAACTCGCCAAGCGCCTGTTCGAATCCGACGAGCGAGTCGCCTACGACGGCGAGACGGTCGGCGTCGACGGCGCGCCGGGGTTCGACGCCGACGTCCCCGTCTACACGGCGGCCCTCGGTCCGGCGGCGAGGCGGGCGACGGGTCGCGTGGCCGACGGGTGGCTTCCACACAACGTGCCGTTCGACCGCCTCGAGGAGGCGTTCTCGACCATCGCGGAGACGGCCCGCGAACGCGACCGGGACCCCGAGGACGTCACCGTCGCGCCGTACGTCCCCTGCGCCGTCAGCGAGGACGAATCCGAGGCGCGAGACGCCATCCGGGGTCACCTGGCGTACTACGTCGGGAGCGGGGAGGGCTACCGGCGGGCCGTCGCCGAGTCGTTCCCGGAGGAGGCGGACGCAATCGCCGACTCGTGGCGCGACGGCGACAGGGAGGCGGCCCGCGCCGCGGTGACCGACGAGATGGTGGACGCACTCGGCGTCGCGGGCACCCCCGAGAACGCCCGAGACGCCCTGGAGTCGCACCTCTCGCGCGACATCGTCGACACTGCTATCGTGGTCGTTCCAGCCGGCGAGCCGGAGCTGGTCGACCCGACGGTGGAGGCGCTGTCGCCGTCGCCCTGACGCCGAATCCGGTCGCGGTCCGGACGCGCCGTCGCATTCGCAGTCCCCAACCTGCAATCGACGCGGGGACCACCTGCCGGAGGTGGTACCGACGCAATGGCGCGCCTTTTGTCCTCTCGCCCCCAAGGTTCGGTTCGACGCACGATATCACATGAATTTCATCGCCGAGTTCGACATCTCTACGTCGGTTTTCGGAGAGACTCGCGAGACGGTGTCGGGGCTCGTGACCGAGATAGAGGACGTCCAGCTTCGCTCGGACCGCCTGCCGCAACTGGTGTGCTGGGTGCAGACCGAGGACTACGAGACGTTCGAGGCGGCGCTCCCGAGCGATTCGACCGTCGAGGAGTTCGAGGTGCTCGCAGACGGACCGAACCGCCGCCTCTATCGAATCACGCTCTCTGAACGGGGGGCGTCCTCGCTCACGTACCCGGTGGCGGTCGAACACGACGTCACCTACCTCGAAGTCAGGGGGACGGACCGGGGGACCCGTATCAGCGCGCGAATCCCGACCAGAGAGAGTTTCGGCGCCTTCAGGACGGCGCTCGAGCGGCGGGAGATACCGTTCCGGCTCCACCGCATCTTTCAGGCGGACACCACGGCCGAACCGCAGTACGGCGTGACCGACAGACAGCGGGAGGTGCTCCTGTTCGCCTTCGAGGCCGGGTATTTCGACGTGCCCCGGCGCGTCTCGCTGTCCGAGATTGCCCAGGAGTTCGGCGTCTCGGACCAGGCGCTCTCGGCGCTCCTCAGGCGCGGGGAGGCCAACCTGATTCGACACTCGCTCGCGTCCCGGGGGGATAGAAAAAGCGTTGAGTAGTCAACGGGACCCCCTATCCCCGGTGGCCGGATAGTTCTACGCACATGCCGCCCGGGCCGAGAACCTCACCGAACGCAGAGCGAGTCGAAGTGCTTTCACACCCCGTGGAGGCAGACGAACCAGTGAGCGCCGCGATTATCGGTGCCGTCTCGACTGTCACCGACCGGCCGGCCGTCCCCGACATCGAATCGGCCGGCGACGCCGAGTCACCGAGTCTCGAACCGCTCACCGAGTGGATCGACCCCGAGGCGGTGGACCGGCTGTTCTCGACGGACCAGTCCGAATCAGCCGTCCCGAAGAGACTCACGTTCTCGTACGACCAGTACGAGGTGACTGTCGAGACGTCGAAACGGACCACAGTTCACGTCTCGAAGTGACCACAGCGTACCGGACGACAGTTTACGCCTCGACGTGACCGCGGCGGACGCCGGGTCGCCCGGGTTCCAGTGGCCGCCACAGTCCACCGATTTGCCGACCAGACAGTCACCGGGCAAAGTCAGGCCAGTGGCCCAAGAACATACCTGTGTCCAGCGTAATCCTCGCGTATGGTAGAGACGGAACTCGGGAAAGCCACAATCGTCTACGAGCACCCTCACGAGGGGACAGTCGAGCGGACCGTCCAGAACGAGCACCTCGCGTACTTCCAGGACCACTGGATTCTCAAGACCGACGAGGACGACCAGGGACGCGACACGGTGCGGCGCATCCCGATTCAGCGAGTCCACTACGTCGAGCGGACCGTCGAGGAGTTCGAGTCCGAGATATCGTCGCTCCGGCGGCAGGTCGAGTCGCTCGCCGACGACGTGCGGAGTAAGCTCCGGGGGACGGAAACCGAGACCGAGGCGGAACCCAGCGAGAGCATCGAAATCCAGGTCGAGCAGGAGGACTCGGACGCCACCGGATCGACCGACCGCTGACGGAGTCGCCCAGTTCGCGCGGAGGGCCGACGACCCGGTCGAGACGACAGTTCCTGCCCGGAATCACTCTCCGTCGCCGTGACGGACCATCAGGACGGGAGCGGGCGAGGTTCGGATGATTTTCGCCGTGACGCCCCCCATGACGTACCGGTGGAACCTCGTCTGTCCCTGCGCGCCGATTGCGACGAGGTCAACGTCGTGGTCGCGGACGTGAGAGAGAATCTCCCGGTACGGCTCGCCGTAGGCGACCGTGTCGGTGACCACGTCGACAGACGAGTCCGACGCCGTCTCGACCGCCGACTCGATCACCTCGGTCGCGCGCTGTTCGAGCTTCTCGTCGCCGACGGCCGACCGGACGTCGAACCCGAGGCTCGCCGTCTCGACGACGTGCAGGAGGTGGAGCGACGCACCGGTCGCCTCGGCGACCGCAATCCCCTCGGCGAGGGCCCGGTTCGCCCCCTCGCTCCCGTCGACGGGGACCAGCACGTCCCGCGGCGGGTAGCGCGGCGCCCGGTCCGCCGCCGGATTGACCGTGACGACCGGGACGTCCGAGGCGTTACAGACGCGCTCGGTGACGCTCCCCAGCAGAACCCGGTGGAGCCCCTTCCGTCCGTGCGTCGGCATGACGATTACGTCCGCGTCTGCGGCGTCCGCGTACTCGACGATGGTCTCGCTGGGGTCGCCCTGCAGGACGTCGGGGACGACTGAGACGCCCCTGTCTCTCGCTCGCTCCGCGGCGGCGTCGACGATTTCCCGCCCCTCCCGCTCGAGAACGTCGACCACCTCGTCGCCGATCCGCGTGAGGCTATCCCGCGTCGTGTCGGCGACGTTGAGGAGGTGGAGCGTCGCGTCGTGGGCGTCTGCGACGGCACACGCGTACTCGAGAGTCGTCGTCGCGATGTCGCTGCCGTCCGTCGGGAAGAGCACCCGTTTGTACATACGCTCAGTTCGTATGCCGGGCAGTTATAGGCCGGTGCAGGCTCGGGGATGGTCCGCGCGCCGACAGCCGCTCGACACGTTACCCCCTGAAGCTCCCGAAATTCGGGAACTGACGTGTTTTGCGGCGACGTTCTCCGATACCTCGCCCTCTCGCGGGGAAACGGTACAGAAGACCAGAAACCCGCGAAATCGGCCGTTTCGGGAGTAACGAGTGGTTTTTATTCGAGGTTCCGGTATGACCCCTCGTGACTCTCCCCTCCGAGCCCTATCCGAGGTGGAACCCGTGAACGAACAGACGCGTCGTTCGGTCCTCTCGCTGGCGTTCGCATTCGCGCTGACCCTCCCGTGGTTGCTGTTCCGCTCGCAACTGCGCGAATCGGGCGACGCCGTCGTCGTCGCGACGAGTGGACTGGCGGTTCTCGGCGCCGCCTTCCTGCTGGCGTGGGGCGCCGAAACCGCGGAGAAGGACGTCCCGAGAGCCGTGGCGCTGGCGGTGCTCGCCGTCCTCGCAGTCGCCCCCGAGTACGCCGTCGACGCCCTCTACGCCTGGGAGGCCGGGATGGACCCCGGCAACTCCGCCGCCGGGAACCTCGCCATCGCGAACATGACCGGCGCGAACCGCATCCTCATCGGCCTGGGGTGGTCGGGCATCGCCCTGTTCGCGCTCTACCGGACGCGGGTGCGAGACAGAGCCGACACCGCAGTCCAGAGCGGGAGCGGGTGGCTGGACGACGCCGTGTCGCTGGACGAAAGCATCTCGACCGAAATCGTCTTCCTGACGCTCGCCACCCTGTGGGCGTTTTTCGTCCCGTTCGCAATCGGTCCCGGCGCGCCGGGACCGCTCGGCATCGACGCGCTGGACCTCGTGATACTGGTCGGCCTGTACGCGGCGTACGTCCTCGTCATCGTCCGCGGCGACGTCGACGACGACACCCAGCACGTCGGGGTACCGGCGACGCTCCAGCGGTTCTCGAAGCGGATTCGCGTTCCGACGGTCCTCGGCCTGTTCGCGTACTCCGGGTACCTCATCCTCGTCGCCGTCGAACCGTTCGCCCACGGACTCGAAAACGTCGGCAAGGCGGCGGGCATCCCCGCGTTCTTCATGATTCAGTGGATTGCGCCACTGGCCAGCGAGAGCCCGGAACTGGTCATCACCGCCTACCTGGTCAACAAGGCCCGCACCACGGCGTCGTTCAACGCGCTCATCTCCTCGAAGCTCAACCAGTGGACCCTGCTCGTCGGGACACTCGTCGTCGTCTACAGCGTCGCCCTCGGACGGTACGGGGTCCTCCCGTTCGAACCGAAGCAGGCCGGCGAAATCTGGCTGACGGCGGCCCAGAGCTTCTTCGCCCTGGCGATTCTCGTCAACCTCCGCATCTCCGCGCGCGAGGCCCTGGCACTCCTCGTCCTTTTCGTCGCCCAGGTCCTGGGCGAGTTCCTGCTCATTCAGCTGTACCCAGAACTGGACGCGCTGCGCCTGTGGCTCGTGTTCGCGTTCACGGGACTCTACCTGTTGCTGGGCGGCATCCTGTTCGTCAGGCGCCGTGACTCGGTTCGTGCCATCCTGGGGCAGACCCGCTCGCGGCTCCCGGAGGACTCGACGGTACTCGGGTCCTCCAGCGACGACTGAGCCAGCCGGAACGCCTTTCTTCTCGACTGGCAAGCTATGCTCATGGCGCGGAACGCGGTCTTCGAAGTCTACGAGGACAGAGGCGGCGAGTGGCGATGGCGGCTGGTCGCACCGAACGGGAACATCATCGCCGACAGCGCGGAGGGATACGCCTCGAAGCAGAGCGCGAAGCGGGGCATCGAGAGCGTCAAGCGGAGCGTCCCCGAGGCGGAAATCGTCGAGTGAGGCGCCGTCCGGGGGGCTGTACCGCCCCCGGCGTCTCACTCCAGTTCGTCGGCGACCAGCGAGACGAGTTCGTCGTGGGCCGCCCCGTTGCTGGCGACGATGGCGTCGCTGTCGTGGCGCCAGGGGTTCCCCTGGAGGTCCGTGACCGTGCCGCCGGCCAGGTCGACCATGTGCGCGCCGGCGACGGTGTCCCACGAGTACGGGGGGAACGGGCCGACTGTCGCGTCGAGTGACCCGCTGGCGACGTACGCCAGCGTCGCCTGGGCACAGCCGAGTCGGCGTGTGTCGCCGACGTTCTCGGCGAGCACCGACGTCAGGTCCGCGAAGCGGCGTCGGGCGTCCGGCCCCGTCGCGTAGCGGAGGGTCGGTGCGACGAGGAACTCGTCGGGGTCGCTCCGGTCGCTCACCGACACCGGCGTCCCGTCGCGTCTGGCGGTTTCGCCGTCGGCCTCGAACCGTTCGTCGAGCGCCGGGAGCGACACCGCGGCGGCGACGGGCGACCCGTCTTCGACGGCGGCGACGGCGGACCCCCACACCTTCAGCCCGTAGATGAAGTTGGTGGTGCCGTCGATAGGGTCGATTATCCAGGCCGACCCCTCCTCGGGCACCGTCTTCGGCCCGTCGCCCTCCTCGCCGACGACGACGTCGTCCGGGTACGTCTCCCGGATGACGTCGACGACGGCCTCCTGGGCGTTCGTGTCGGCCTCGGTGACGTAGTCCGTCTCCGTCTCTTTGGTCCGGACGGAGACGTCCGGGTCGTCGTCGAAGTGACGCATCGCGACGGACGCGCCGGCGGCGGCGGCCTCGACTGCGACGTCGTGGCGTGTTGGCATCAGTTCATCCAGTCCCCACAGCAATAAATAACGCCGACACGCGACTGCAGGGTTCCGAAGTCGTTCGCCGGGTGGTTCTGGACGCGGACCGTCGCTCCGGAGCGCCTGTCCCGGCGCGGGAGCCGTCGTTCCTGAGCGCCTGTCCCGGTCCGGAACCCGGTTACCCTCTCCGCTGTCGCCCACGACTAAGAGCCCTCGTCTCGTGGCTCCGCGTATGCGACAGACACTCGACGGTGCGGCAACGTTCGTCACCGGTGCAAGTGCGGGTATCGGCGCGGAGACGGCGCGTTCGCTCGCCCGCGAGGGCGCGAACGTCGCTCTCGTCGCCCGGCGCGAGGACCGCCTCGAATCGCTCGCGGACGAACTCGAACGCGAACACGGGGTCGAAACGGTCGTGGCGCCGGCGGACGTCCGGGACGAGGCGGCCGTCGACGCCGCCGTCGAAGCGACCGTCGAGGCGTTCGGCGGCCTGGACGTTCTCGTCAACAACGCCGGACTGGCCCGCGGGTCGGACGTCGAGGACCTCTCGACCGACCAGTACCGCCAGATGATGGATACGAACGTCGACGGGGTGTTCTTCGCCACCAGGGCGGGGCTTCCGCACCTCCGGGAGTCGAAGGGGAATCTCGTCTTCGTCGGCAGTTTCGCCGGCCAGTATCCCCGGCCGTTCAACCCGGTGTACGCCGCAACCAAGTGGTGGGTCCGCGGGTTCGCCAGGAGCGTGGAAGGACAGGTCGGGGAGGCGGGCGTCGGCGTGACCGTCGTCAACCCGACCGAAGTCCGAACCGAGTTCGGGAGCGAGGAGGGCGAGGCGTTCGAAGACCGGTTCGACCCCGGGGAGGTCGTCGAACCCGGGGAGATAGCCGAGGCCATCGTCTTCGCCGCCAGGCAGGACAACGCGTCTGTCAGCGAACTCGACATCTACCGGCGCGACAAGTTCTCCGGGTGGTAGACGTCCGGCCGCGGTCGCCCCCGCGCACCGAAGAACGAGCAGGGTGACCGTCGGGCGCCGGTCAGGACTCCGCCGGTCGCTCGCCGCGTCGTTCCACCGCGTCGCCCACCCGGATGGTCTTGCCCCACTCCGAGGACGGGACGACGGTGTTGACCATCAACCGGTAGTCGTGGTCGAACCGTTCGCCGCCGCTCCACTCCGGCATCGTCTCCCGGCGCTTGCGGACGAACGTCTCGCGGAACCCCCCGGTGGGGGCGCCGGTGTCGGGGTCGCGCGAGGGAACAACGCACCGCTGGCAGGGGTTGACGCCGCGAAACCGGACGTCGCCGACGTCGAAGGCGACGACGTGGTCGCGGTCCGAGAACAGGCGGTCCTCCCAGAACGCCGGCACCGACCCGATTTCGAGGTTGGCGCGGAACCGCCGGCGGACGCCGTCGACGTCGACGCCGGGGAACCACGACGCCACCTCCCGGAGCGTCGCCGTGGAGATGACCGTGGGTCCCGACGCCGTCTGGTCGTCCGGGAACCCGCCCGCGGCGTCCCGCCGGAGGCTGACCGGTTCGCCGAAGTGCGATTCGAGCACCGCCGTCAGTCGCTCCCGCCCCTCCGGGTCGTCGACGGAGGCGGTAACTGCCTCACCGTCGGGCGGGGCGACGGTGGCCCGCCGGGTGTCCGGGTCGAACTCGGTCCGGAGCCGGTGGACGGCGGCGGTCGCCTTCCCGTTGACGTACGCGCCCGACGCGTCGAAGAGGGCGAACTCCCTGTCGCCGTCGAGGGCGCCGTTCTCGACGATTCGCGCGGACTGACGGTCCAGCGGGTCGAGCGATTTCAGGGGGAAGGTGGTGATTCGACGCAGGGTCGGCGACGCCATGGGTCGACTGCCCGCGGGTTACTCCGACTCGTCGTCGCGGTCCTCGAGTGCCGCCGCGATGTCGTCGTCCGAGTACTTCCGGTAGCCGTCCTCGTCCACCACCGCGAGCGTTATCGACGCCGGTTCGAGCTCCTCGACGGACTCGCTCAGCGCGCCGAGGGCCACGTCTATCGCCTCGTCGATGGTCAGCTCGTCGTCGTAGTTCTCTTCGAGGTAGGTCTGGATGTCCTTTCGCCCGTTACCGATAGCGACGGCGCGCCACTCGTTGGGCGTGCCCGAGGGGTCCGTCTCGTAGAGGTGGGGCCCGGCGTCGTCGACGCCGCCGATGAGGAGGGCCGCCCCGAAGGGACGGATGCCGCCGCGCTGGGTGCTCTCCTGGACGAAGTCGGTGAGCGTCTTCGTCAGGGACTCGACGCCGATGGGTTCGCCGTACCGGAGGTGGTTGCGCTGGGCCTCCTGGCGGGCGATGTCGATGAGTCTGCGGGCGTCGGCGACGTGGCCGGCGCTCGCGGCGCCGACGTGGTCGTCGAGTTTGTGGAGTTTCTCGACGCTCTCGGACTCCATCAGCGAACTGCCGGTCCGCGTGTGGGCGGTGAGAACCACTCCGTCTCGCGCCCGGACGCCGACGCTCGGCGCGCCGCGTCCGACCGCCTCGCGGGCGTACTCGACCTGGTAGATGCGGCCGTCGGGCGAGAACAGAGAGGTCCCCCGGTCGTAGGCCTGCTGGTCGTTGCGGTTCATCGACCGACCTCCGCGAGAGTCGACTCACGAGTAGTATCCGACGAACTCTGTGACATACCCTGCTTTCAGCGGCGGAGCGTGAAAAACCCTGCCGAATCCCGTGAAGCGGCCGGTACCGACAACGGCGGGGCGCGGGTGGTGGCTCCCGCCGGACCCCGCGGACCTCCATATTGCCCCGTGGTATCACGGGGTATCGAGACAGGGCTATCTCCTCTGCGGTCGTATATACGCCGTCATGAGCACTCGCGAGGAGAGACACTTCGAGAAGACCGACTCCCAGGCGCGCTTCGAGTTCAGGAAGGAACAGCGGTCGGCGTTCAGGTCGGGCAAGGGACTCACCGAGGAGACAGTACGGCTCATCTCGGCGGACAAAGGCGAGCCGGAGTGGATGCTGGAGCGGCGCCTCCGGGCACTCCGCATGTACCACGCGATGCCGATGCCGACCGGGTGGCCCGGCCAGCCGGACCTCTCGGAGGTCGACGTCGACGAGATTATCCCGTACATCCGCCCCGACGTTGAGGTCCGGGGCGGCGTCCGAGACTGGAACGACCTCCCGGAAGACATCCGAGACACGTTCGACAAACTCGGCATCCCGGAGGCGGAGCGAAACGCGCTCTCGGGCGTCGGCGCGCAGTACGAGTCGGAAGTCGTCTACCAGAACATGAAAGAACAGTGGGAGGAGATGGGGGTGGTCTTCATGAACATGGACAGGGCCGTCCAGGAGCACCCCGACCTCGTCCGCGAGTACTTCATGACCAAGTGCGTGCCGCCGTCGGACAACAAGTTCGCGGCGCTGCACGGGGCGGTCTGGTCGGGCGGGTCGTTCGTCTACGTGCCCGAAGGCGTGACGGTGGAGATGCCGGTCCAGGCGTACTTCCGGATGAACTCCGAGGGGATGGGGCAGTTCGAGCACACCCTCATCATCGCGGAGAAGGGGTCGAAAATCCACTACATCGAGGGCTGCTCGGCGCCCAAGTACGCCCACTTCAACCTGCACTCCGGCGCAGTCGAGGTGTTCGTCGGGGAGGACGCCCACGTCCAGTACTCGACGGTCCAGAACTGGTCGAAGAACACCTACAACCTCAACACCAAGCGCGCCATCGTCGAGAAGGGCGGCCGCATGGAGTGGATTTCGGGCTCGATGGGCTCGAAGACGACGATGCTCTACCCGGCCACGATTCTGAACGGTCGGGGGGCGTCGGACAACCACATCGCCATCGCCTTCGCCAGCGAGGGCCAGGACATCGACAACGGGGCGAAAGTCTACCACAACGCCCCCGAGACCACGTCCACTATCGTCTCGAAGTCGATCAGTCGCGGCGGCGGCCGGACCAACTACCGGGGGTTGGTTCGTATCGCCCGCGGCGCCACGGGCTCGTCGTCCTCGGTGGAGTGTGACGCGCTGATGTTCGACGCCGACTCCGTCTCGGACACGATGCCCCACATCGAAATCGCGGAGAGCGACGTGACCGTCGCCCACGAGGCGACCGTCGGGAAGATCGGCGACGAGGACGTCTTCTACCTCCAGAGCCGCGGCCTGGCGGCCGACCAGGCGAAACAGCTCATCGTCTCGGGGTTCATCGAACCCATCATGAGCGAACTGCCCATCGAGTACGCCGTCGAACTCAACCGACTCGTCGAACTCGAGATGGAGGGCAGTCTCGGGTGAGCGACGGAGACCTAACCAGTCTCGGTTGGGCGACGGAGACCTAACCAGTCTCGGTTGGGCGACGGAGACCTAACCAGTCTCGGTTGGGCGAGGGGCCGCATTCCGGTTCCGAGTACCCGACGGAGGCGGCGCGTGCTCACTCGCCCGACCCGCGCCACCAGTCGACGACGTAGACGACGACGCCCGCGAGAAGCAACAGGAGACCGACGCCGGCGACGCCGATGCCGACGACGAACCCGGAGAACCCGGGGCCGAAGTCGTCGACGTGCCCGGTCACGTAGATGCTGTACAGCGTCCCGTCTTTCTCCACCAGCGCCGGCAGTCGGTCGGCGAAGGCGGCGTCGGTCCGGGGGCGATACCCCGAGTACTCCGACGTCGAGTTGGCGAGTATCCTGTCGACCGTCAACCGTTCGGCGTTCGAGAGGCGGTCGTACCGGACGGCGCCCCGTTCGACCGTGACGTTCGCGACGCGGGACCGCGAAACCGAGGTCGTCTCGACGACAGACCCGTTCTCCCGGACCCGGAGACGGTGGTACCGTTCCCGGCCCGACTCGTCGTAGGCATCGTAGACGAAGGTGGTGTTCCGGGCCACCGACCGCAGGTCCGCCCGCACTGCCGGGTCGTCCGCGGTAGCCCGACCGGTCTGCATCGCCCGTTCGAGGGTCCGGCGGGTCGCGTTCGGCGACCGGTACTCGCCGTGGGAGTATCGCTCGGAGACCCGGTGTATGGAGAACGCGACGGTGGAGACGTGGCGTTCGACGACGAGTTCTCGACCCGAGTCCGTGCCGGGGTCGACCGACTCGGCGGCGTACACCTGCGACGTCCGGGGCGGCGGAGCCGTCTGCTGGGCCGCCCAGCCGAGGTACATCGGCGCGGGGAGACAGAGCACACCGAGAACCACCAGCAGGAGGGCCACCGTTCGCAACCGCATACGCGTGCCTTTTCGAGAGTGTTGTAAGTGTCTTCTGGTGACCAGCGCCGTCCGTTTCGACTACTCCGCCTCGAAGCCCAGCGTCGCGACGGACTCGACGGTGCCCGCGTCCGTCCACTCGTCGCTGCTGAACCGGCCGCGTCTCACCTGGAGAGTCCCCCACCCGCCGTCGTGTTCGGCGGTCACGACGTATCGAACGCCGGGGTCGTCCCGAGTGCGAACCTCGACGTGGAGTCGCTTCTCCGGGAGGTAGACGATAGGGCAGGCGCGTCCGTCGATGACCGTTCCGTCCGAGAGCGTCAGCGAGACGAAGTCGTAGGGAGCCAGCCCCCCCAGCAGTTCGACCGTTGTCGCGCTACTGTTCTGCATACCGCACGACCCAGAGCCCCGAACGGGTTAAGTGTATCTTCAACTGTCATCCTGTCTGACTGACTCTTTCCGGTGGATATCCCGGACGGAACGCCTGACCAGCTGTCTGGACGGAGACTCGTTCGCAATATTGTCAATCAGACATCAATTGTTACCCCCGACGCACCGTTTCGGAGTCGAGGGGGCGAGCCACGGACGCAGTCGTCTTCCCGGCGAGTCAGGCGTCGTCGCTACGTGGAGGCCGGCCGTCCACGGCTTCGAGAAGTGTTCGTCGGAGGTCGGCCGGCCCCTCGGCGACGGCGTCGGCCGCCGAGTGGTCCTGGTCGCTCCCGCCCGCCGGTTGGTAGCCGATGGTGTACGCCCCCGCGCGGGACGCGCCGAGGACGCCGTTCGTCGAGTCTTCGACGACGACGGCCTCGGTCGGGTCGACGCCGAGGCGGTCGGCGGTGTGCTCGTAGATGTGCGGTTCGGGCTTCCCCGGCCCGTCGATGTCCATCGCCGTGACCACGGCGTCGAACCCGTCTGCCAGTTCGAACCGGTCCATGACGATGTCGACCCACCCCGGGAACGAGGACGTGGCGAGGCCGATGCGGAGCCCCCGGTCCCGCAGTTCGGCCACCAGGTCCCGGAAGCCGTCCAGCAGTTCGGCCTGTTCGCCGAGGACGGTTGCGGCCTGCTCGTCGTACAGCTCGAAGTACTCGTCTCTCGTGACCGTGAGGTCGTGGTCCGCCGCGAGGACGTCGTACTGTTCGAGGACGTTGATGCCGACGAGCGTCGAGGGGTCGACAGACTCGGCGTCGGCGACGGACGCCTCGAGGATTCGCTCCATGGCCGGCCGCCAGTGTTCCTCTGACTGCACGATGACGCCGTCCATGTCGAAGATGACTGCCTTCACGGCGGCGTGTTCGGGGCCGCCTCACCTACGCCTGTCGGTTCCGTGAGAACATCAGCGCCGAGGGGTGCGCCGGTGGGTGCCGGTAGGGACCGTCAGTCGAACAGGTCGGGGACGTCGGCCACCGACTCGAGGACGTGGTCCGGGGAGACGTCGCTCTCCGCGAGGTCCGACCGGTCGGTGACGCCCGTCAGCACCAGCGCCGTGGTCATGCCGGCGCGCGCCCCCATCTCGATGTCGGTGTCGAGTCGGTCGCCGACCAGGAGACAGTCGGAGGCGGACGCGCCCAGGCGCTCCATCGCGACGTCGGTGGTCACCTGCGAGGGCTTCCCCGCGATTGCGTCGGGCCTCCGGCCGGTCATCCCGTCCACGGCCCCGATGACGACGCCCGTGCTGGGGACGAGTCCGTCCTCGCCCGGGCGCGTCTGGTCGGGGTTCGTCGCCACGTACGCGGGGTCGTCCCCGAACGCCCTGAGGAGTCGCGTCAGGCGCTCGTAGTTCAACTCGCGGTCGAGTGCGGCGACGACGAGGTCCGCGGCCGCCGGGTCGTCGGTCGTCTCGACGCCCGCGTCGGTCAGCGCTTCGACGAGCGACGCCTCCCCGAAGACGTAGGCCGTCGCGTCGGGGTGGACGTCGGCCACGTGGACGGCCGTCGTGACCGCGGCGGTGAGCACGTCCCGGACGTCTGCCCGGACGTCCATCGACGCGAGACGGCGCTGATACTGCTCGGGGGTGCTGGTCGCGTTGTTCGTCAGGAACAGCACCTCGGCGCCGGCGTCCCGCACCGCCCGTATCGTCTCCGGGGCGCCCGGAATCGGTTCGTCGTCCCTGTATACCGTCCCGTCGAGGTCGAACACGACCCCGTCGAACGTGGGCATACGCGGGGGTTGGGGCTGGCGGTATTTGGTTCCCGGCGGTCCGCGGTCGAGACGGATACTGGCCGCCGACTACGGGGCGAGCCGGTTCTTCCGGTTTTTCATGTGCTCGTTGTAGTGCTCGAAGGTGATGGGCGCCCACTCGGCGGCGAGGTCCAGAATTCGCTCGGTCATCTCGCGAATCTCCCACTGGGCGTCGCCGGCCGCCCGCATGTCGCCGACGTGCATCAGCATCCGGGCGTTCATCGTCATCACGATGTTCACCTCGGTGCCGATGGGGAGGACGAACCGGGCGTCCTCCGGGGGCATCCCGAGTTCGAGCAGTTCCTGGTAGTCCTCGACAGACCGGCGGACCGACTGCCGGAACACCTCCTCGCGTCGCTCGACCGTCTCCTCGTCGACGTCGCTCGTCTTCTGGTTCCGGCCGACCCAGTCGGGGTCGTGCGCCGACGGCGGCGTGACGACGAGTTCCCCCGCCGCGACGTCTGCCGGGTCCACGTCGTCGAACGAGACGTATCGCATGCTCCGGATGTCGAAGGTGACGTGCCGGTGGCGGGTTATCTGGGCCATGCACGCCCTGCTGACGCCCTTGACCGCGAACGTGGCGTAGGGATGCTC
>JBEPXT010000061.1:0-19390 GCA_041641795.1 Salinigranum sp. | reverse complement strand
TCTCGTCGTTGCCCTTGACCTTCACGTCAGTCCACAGCGCACACTCTAGCTGGGTCAGCAGGTAGAGGTCGGTGGGCGTCGACGTCTTGACCGACCCTTCGAGGAGCGTGAACGCCCCCGAGGCGGGGCCGTCCGTCGCCGTGTCCAGTCTGTACTCCTCTCGCGTGGACCCGCCCACGTATATCTTGTCCGCGCCGTTGGATGCCGCCGCGGTCCCGGTCGCCGCCCCGCCCAGGACGACGCCGAGACCCGCCGCCCCGAGTCCCTTCAGCGCCGTCCGCCGGTCGAACGCGATTCCCGCTTCGTCGTCCGCTTCGTCTGTCTCGAATGTCATATCGATTCACTGATACTGTCCTTCTGCGACTACCGGTCTCGACACTCACGACGCCCGAATTCGCCCATTTGCAACCGAACAGTATCTGAGATATTCAAGCTATTACTATCAAGATTTCGGTAATTGACAATTAAATTTCAAGGATTGTCTCTAGTTGATGTTACGTCAGAATCCCCACATCGACAGACTGCGGTGGAGTGGGGCGCGCACCCCGGTCAGATAGCGTCGTCGCGGCTTCGCGGTCGCCGGTCGCTGCCCTCGTCACGACGTCGGTGTGACCCGACGCTTCGTTACTCGTCGCCCTGACTTACGCTTCGAGTTCGCTCGCCGCCTGCTTGAACAGCGCGTCGAGGATTTCGGGCGTGGTCGGGTGGTACGCCCGGTCGGGTATCTCGCGTACGTCCAGGCCCATCTCGACTGCCATCTGCAGCGACTTCGCCATCACGTCGGCGTGGTAGTGCAGTCCCTGGTACCCGAGTACGGTCCCGTCGGCTCCGACGACTAGTCGGGCCAGTCCCTCGGGGACGTGCTTGGCGAGGAAGACGCCCTCGCTGTCGGCCTCGACGGTCACGACGTGGTGGTCGAGTCCGGCCTCGCGCGCCGAGGCGGCGGAGTGGCCGACCCGGACGTACGGGAGCGTCCCCAGGCCCGAGAACACGACGTGGTGGTGGACGTTCTCGTACTCGGTGAGGGCGTCGCCCTCCCGGTGGGCGAGAACGTTCTCGACCGCCGTGAACGCCTGTTCCTTGGCCACGTGCAGGATGGGCTCTTTCCCGTTCGCGTCGCCCACCACGAAGACCCGGTCGTCGTCGCGGGCCTGCATCGTGTCCTCGACCCACCCCTCGCCGGGCGTCAGCGACGTCGCCTCGAGGTTCAGGGCGTCGAGCGTGGGCTTTCGCCCGGTGAAGGCGAACAACTGGTCGGCTTCGAACGTCCGCTCCTCGCCGTCGACGGCCGCGACGACGCGGACGCCGCCGTCGTCGGTCTCCTCGACCCGCTTCGTCTCGGCCTCCAGGTGGACGTCCACGCCGAACGCCTCCTCGTAGTAGTCGACCAGTTCGTCACCGAACGGCGCGTCCGCCTGCGTGAGCACTTCGGGGAGCATCTCGACTGCGGTGAGGTCCATCCCCCCGGCCTCGCTGAGGTAGGGGACGAGTTCCAGGCCGATGTAGCCCAGGCCGACGATGACGCCCGTGTCACCGAACGCCGTCGAATCCAGGACGTCCGCGCTCGTCTGGACGGGAACGTCCTCGATGCCCGGAATCGGCGGGACGTTCACCGACGACCCGGTGGCGACGACGACGTAGTCCGGTTCGATGACCCGGTCCCCGACCTCCAGTCGTCGGTCGCCGACGAACCGGGCGGTCTCCCGGAGGAACTCGACGTTCTCTCTGTCGGCCAGTTTCTCGACGCTGTTGCGGCGGCGCTGGGCGAACGTCCCCGTCTGCTCGTTTTTCGCCTCCACGACCCGTTCGAGGTCGACGTCCGGCAGGTCGCCGACGAGTCGGTCGTCGTGCCGGGCGGCGAACCGGCGGTCGGCCGCGGAGATGAGTTCCTTCGACGGCATGCACCCGCGGAGGATGCAGAGACCGCCCCCCGGGTCCCCGTCGTCGACGAGGGTGAGTTCCACGTCCGGTTCGTCCGCCAACTGGTTCGCGACGACGACTCCGGCACTGCCGTAGGCGCCGACGACTGCGACGTGTGTGGCCATACCGGCGGAAGTGGCGACCCGAGTATAACTGTTCGGTATTGCGCACGTTCTGAAATTCTCCGTCGAGACGGCGGTTACTCGCCGTCCCTCGGCTCTCGAACGCGGGGTTGCGCTCTCCCGTTCGGCCGTGGTGCCGGGTCGTCCGGTGGGAATGGTCAACCGCCCGGTGTGAATACTCAACCGTTAAGTCACGATCCCCTGAACGTACGTCACATGAACGCTGGCGTACTGGGGGTCGTCGAGGGGGAGTTCAGGGTGGTCGACTCCTACCAGGACACCGTCGTCGAGGGCGACGAGGAACTGTCGCGGTATCTCGACGTTCGGCGGGTGTTCTCGGTCCCGTCGGGCCGTGCGGCGTTCGCCGGGCGCGCGGCCAGAGAGGTCCTCCGGGCCCGCGAGACGGTGGACGTCGACCGGGGGGAGATTCGGCTGGGAGAGGAAGCACGCCGGGAGTGGCGGGTGACCGAGTTCCTCGGCGTCCCCGGCGAGTTCGTCGTGGTGGGAAGCGGCGACGGCGCGTTCGCCTTCGAACTCCTCGGTCTCGAGACGAACACCACCATCCGGCGGGCGACGCTGGACCTCGACGGGTTCTTCGAGAGCCGCGACGAGGCGCGCCCCTGGAAAGCGGGCTTCTTCGGCCCCGATTCGGACGGGGTCTCCGGCGTCTTCCACGGGACAGACCTCCGGGACAACCACGACCTGCAGGCACTCCTGGAGCGGTCGCGGCTCAACCAGCTCGGACTGGAGTACGGCTACGACGACCGGGACCTCAAGATGACCGCCTCCCGGAGCGGGTACGTCGAGGTGTACCGACCGACGGCGTTCGACTCCGGCGCGTACCTCGACTACCTCCTCGACGACGTGCTCCCGCACGTCGAGTGACCGTCCACCTCGCGTTGCACGCCCCGTTCCCGGACGGCGAGCCGCCGTTCCCCGTCCTGACCGGTCGTCAGCCGAACCGGCGAACCGGTCGGTAATTCGCGGTGCGACGTTGGCATCCGGCATCCACCGTCCGGGCCGCGCCAGGAACGAACGTTCGGCGACCCAGAAACTATTTTTCTGAAATTATGTTCGGAACTACCCGGCTCGTGTGGAAATTCTTTCGCAAGTGTTATCCGTACACGTCGGTTCGTCTCAGTTGCAATGGCGAAAGGAAACGTTGATTTCTTCAACGACACTGGCGGTTACGGTTTCATCTCGACAGAGGATGCGGACGATGACGTGTTCTTCCACATGGAAGACGTTGGCGGCCCGGACCTCGAAGAGGGAACGGAAGTCGAATTCAGCATCGAACAGGCCCCCAAGGGTCCGCGCGCGACCAACCTCACCCGGCTGTAAGCCGGTCTGACTTCGGACGCGACGACAACTACTATCGACGCGATTTTCTTCGGACGTACCCCGACTGCCACCGAGTGACGACGACGGCAGTCCTCCGCGACGCCGAGTCCGGAGAGTCCGACGTGGACGGGGTTTTTCGGGCCGGGTCTCGCAGTGGGCCGTATGCGATTTGGCATCATCAGCACGGCCAAGATAGGCCGAACGGCTCTCGTCCCCGCCATCCAGAAGAGCGAGCACGACCTCGTCGCTATCGCCTCTCGCGACGCCGACCGCGCCGCCACCGTCGCCGCGGACCTCGGAATCCCCCGGTCTTACGGGAGCTACGAGGCGCTGTTCGACGACGACGAGGTCGACGCCGTCTACAACCCGCTTCCGAACGGCCTCCACGCCGAGTGGACCCGGCGGGCGGCGGACGCCGGCCTCCACGTCCTGTGTGAGAAACCGCTCGCCGTCGACGCCGAGGAGGCGGCGTCGCTGTTCGAGTACTGCGACGACCGGGGCGTGACGCTGATGGAGGCGTTCATGTACCGGTTCCACCCGCGGACGGAGCGCGCCGCCGAAATCGTCGCCGACGAACTCGGTCCGGTCCGCGCTGTCACGTCGTCGTTCAAATTCTCGCTGCGCGGCCGCCCGAACGACGTTCGACTGAACCCGGACCTCGCGGGCGGGAGCGTCATGGACGTGGGCTGTTACGCTATCAGCGCCGCGAGACTGTTCCTCGGGGAACCGGAGCGGGTGTACGCCCACACGACCGACACCCGGGACGCCGGCGTCGACACCCAGTTCGCGGGCGTGCTCGAGTACGACTCGGGAGCGACCGCGCAGGTCGCGTCGGGGTTCGACTCCCCGCACACCGAGTTCTACCGGGTCGAAACGACCGACGGCTACCTGCTCGCAGAGGAGGTGTTCGGCCCCGACGCGGAGACGACGGTGACGCTGGAGTACGCCGTCGACGGGCGGACCGTCACAGAGACGTTCGACCCCGTGGACCACTACCGGCGGGAGGTCGACCACTTCGCCGACGCCGTCGCCTCCGGCAGCACCCCCCGCATCGACGCCGCGGAGAGCGTCCGGAACATGGCGGTCATCGACGCCGTCTACGAGAGCGCGGCCGAGGGTCGTCCCGTCGACGTTCAGTCGCCGCGGTGACCCGCCCCTGGGACGCTCTCACCGCCGCCCTCGCGGGTTCTCGCCTCTCTCCGGCGGGCGTCGTACACCCGTCTGACGCGGATTGAAACCGCTCGAGGACCAACCGACGTGCCCATGCGGTTCACGCCTCGCCGGTCGTCCGGGTCGCTCGCGGCGCAGTTCGAATCGCCGCTGGTGACCTGGGCCCGTGCGCCGGTGCGACTGCTCGCGTCGCTGTATACGCTGGTCGTCCTGTACTCGCCGGTCCACTACCAGTCGGGCGACATGCGTCGACACTACGGGTGGGCCGGGACCGTCCTGGCGACTGCGGTGAGCACGCTCGTTCTCGCAATTCTCGGGCGAATCGTCGTGACGAGCGCCTTCGTGGCGTTCGCGTCGCCGTCGCTGCCCAGGCTGGTCGCCGTCAACCTCGCGGTGTCCCTCGTCGTCGGGGCGTCGGTTCTCGTCGCGAGGGACCGCGGTCCGTCGCCGTCGCTCCGATGCCGCTTCGCCGGATTCGACGCTCTACGGCGCCGATTCGCCGGTTACACACCCCGCTCGGTTCTCGGCCTGCTGCCGAGCGCTCCCGGCCGCCGTCGCCGGCAGGTGTTCCGCGTCGCGTTCCCGCCCCACTTCCGCCGACGCCTCTCGGCGGTCCGTCGCCTGCGGGTCGCGGCGAGGAGTCGGCGCGACCGGGCAGTCGCGAGACTCCGGCACACGCGGCTCGGGTCAGCCCTGCGTCGCGTCCGGAACGCGACCGTCGGCCGGCTGTAGGCGTCGTCCTCGCGGCCGCCTCGGATACTGCGGAAAACGGACTCGTCGACGGCGCCCGCCGCGGGCGTTCGTCCGGGGTTCGTCGCCAGTACGCCTCGAAGAGGCTCTCCCGGCTAGTACGCCTCGAAGAGGTACTCCTGGACCATCCGAACCGCGGGGTAGCGCGACCCGTTGAACGCGATGGCCTTCTTCATCACGTCGACCCAGCCGTCGCGGTCCTCGTAGTACAGCGGCAGGATGTCGTGTTCGAGGTGCTCGTAGATGGAGTTGGCGTCGAGGTCGGACTCCTCCTCGTCGCTCAGCCCCTGGGCCGCCTCGTCGAACGGCGCCGGGCCGATGGCCCAGCCGGTTTCGCCCTCGATGTGTCCCTCGACCCACCAGCCGTCGAGCGTGCTCAACTGCGGGACTCCGTTCATCGCGGCCTTCATGCCGGAGGTGCCACAGGCCTCGCGGGGCCGGTGGGGGTTGTTCAGCCAGAGGTCCACGCCGGCGGTCATCTGCAGGCCCATCTCCATGTCGTAGTCCGGGAGGTAGGTCACCGTGACGTTGTCGTCGAACTCGTCCTTGTAGCTGATGACCTCGCGGATGAGGTCCTTCCCGAGTCCGTCGCCGGGGAACGCCTTGCCGGCGTAGACGACCTGGAGTTCACCGACCTCGTCCGCGATGCGCTGGAGTCGCTCGGCGTCGCGGAACAGCAGCGTCGCGCGCTTGTACGGGACCGCTCGGCGCGCGAACCCGATGGTGAACACCTCGGGGTCGAGTTCGACGCCGGACTGCTCCTCGACGTAGTCGACGAACTCCCGCTTTTGCTTCTGGTGGGCCTCCCAGAGGTCGTTCGGGCCGATGAGTGTCGCGTGCATCAGCTTGTACGGGTCCGTGTCGAAGCCCTCCATGTAGTAGTCGAAGAGCTCCTGCATGTGGTCGCCGATCCAGGTCGGCACGTGGACGCCGTTCGTAATCGCGTCGATGTGCTCGACGTGGTCGGGGAACATGTTGTGCGAGACCCACTGGTGTCGCTTGGCGACGCCGTTGACGTACCGCGTCAGGTTGAGCGCGAGGTGGGTCGTGTGCAGGACGTCCTCCGTGGCGTACTCCTGGATGACGTCTATCGGGATGTAGTCGCCCAGGAGCTCCTCGATGCGGTCGTACTCGAAGCGCTCGTGGGCGGCCGCGACGGGCGTGTGCGTCGTGAACACCGTCTGCTCGCGGACCGGTTCGGGGTCCAGGTCGTTTCGCTTGAGCAGTTCGAGCGCCAGGAAGCAGGCGTGTCCCTCGTTCAGGTGGTACGTGTCCACGTCGTAGTCGAGCGCTTCGAGGACGCGGAGGCCGCCGATGCCCAGCACCATCTCCTGGGCGATTTTCGACTTGCGGTCGAGGGTCCCGGCGTACACCCGCCGGGTCAGTTCCTGCGCCCACTCGGAGTTCTCCTCGCGGTTCGTGTCGAGCATGATGACCGGGACGGTCCCGCCCTGGTCGGACTCGACGTCGTAGCGCCAGGCGCCGATGGTTATCTCCTCGCCGTCGAGTTCCATCGTCGCCGTCTCCGACAGTTCCTCGCAGTACTCCTCGGGGTCCCACTCCGCGGATTCACACTCCTGGGTGCCGTCCTCGTCGAGCGTCTGCTTGCAGAGTCCGAGGTCGTTCAGCGGCATGACGCCGAGCGCGGGCACGTCGAGGTCCGCGAACGCCCGCATGACGTCCCCGGCGAGGATGCCGAGGCCGCCGTTGTACGTGTTCATGCCGTTTTCGAGACCGAATTCCATACTGAAATAGGCGATATGGCCGTCGAGGTCGTGCTTGGAGGTCATTCGGGCATGCCTACAGAGTGACGCTCCATAGTTCCTGTCCTCTCGTCTCACACACCGGGCGCGACTTTCTCGCGGCCGGTACGGTATCGGAAAGTCTTTATGTCCAAGCCGGCTCCGTTCAGTAGACATGGCGAAAGGTAAGGTCGACTTCTTTAACGACACGGGCGGCTACGGATTCATTGCGACCGAGGACGCGGACGAGGACGTCTTCTTCCACATGGAGGACGTTGGCGGCGAAGACCTCGAAGAAGGCCAGGAGGTCGAATTCGAGATCGAGCAGGCCCCCAAGGGCCCGCGCGCGAAGAACCTGAAGCGGCTGTAGACGTCGCGAGACTCACCCGCGTACCACCGATTTTCTTTCGAGGCCCGACCGGCGAGCGACCGCGCCGTCGGCCGAGCAATCACGCGCGCGAGCGTTGGTGAGCAGGTGCGCGAAACGACGCGCCTGGTTGGACGGGCAGGCGGGGGCCAGGTACCACCCGGCCGAATCCCGCACCCGGGACAGCGCGCCGGTTTCGGGAGTTCTTTGACCCACCCCGGAGAACGTCCGCCGTGGACGCTGGACTCGCCCTGGCAGTCTTCTCGGCCCTCCTGTTCGGAAGCTACCTCTACATCGTCAAGCGCTTTTTCGTCCAGTACCCGGCCCCGGTGTACGTCCTGCTCGTGGACGGCGCGGCGTTCTTCTGGTACCTCCCCGTCGCGCTGTTCACGACGGACGCGTGGTTCCTCGCCGGCATCGACGCCCGGTCGCTGGGGGTCATCCTCGGCGTCGCCGTCTTCACGGGGTTCGCGCTCATCGCCTTCTTCCGGGCGCTCGTCCTCGGTGCGGTGTCGTACGTCGCGCCCATCAGCAAAATCGTCCCAGTGTTCGTTCTCCCGCTCGAGGTGCTCCTGCTCGACCAGCACCTCACGCCCCTCCAGGTCGGCGGCGTCCTCGTGGCCACAGTCGCCATCTACGTGGCGAACTACCGACCGGGCGGCGCTCTCGAACCGTTCCGTCGCGCCCTGACGACCAGGGCGGCCCAGCTCGCCTTGCTCTCGGCGGCCGCGTTCGGCGTCGTCGACGTCGGCAAGCGCGTCATGATGCAGGAACTCGGCCTGCGCCCGCAGACGTACCTCCCGATAATGTTCGCCGTGGTGACGCTGATGATGGTCCCGTTCGCCCTCCGGCGGTCCTGGCCGGCGTCGACGCGACGGGACGCCCCGAAGTTCGCCGCGGCGGGGTTGCTCGTCGCCCTCGGCAACCACCTCGTCATGCTCGCGTTCCAGACGCTCCCGGCCAGCATCGCCTCGCCGATAATCAACAGTCAGGCGGTCGTGGCCGTCGTCCTGGGCGGCCTGCTGCTCGACGAGTCGGCCTTCGGCGTGCGGTTGCTCGCGGCCGGCCTGGCCGTGACCGGCATCACGCTCATCACCGTCGGGTGACTGACGCCGCCTCCGCGGCGCGGGCGGGAGGATAGAAAGGCCCAGGACCGGGGACCGCGTCGTGTGCGTATGGACCGCGCTGGCGAGGACGCCCACCGGCGGACCGCGAAACGGCTGGTCGGCCGCCCCCGGGTCCGTGCCGGCCTCGCACTCCTCGCCGCTGTCGCCATAGTCGTCGGGTCCCTCGTCCCGGCGCCCGCCGGCGGCGGCCCGTCCGCGCTCCCGGTGGCTCTACCCGGCGCCGACAAACTGGTCCACGCGCTGGCGTACGCCGTCCTGACCGTGGTGACGGCCGCCGCCGTCTCGGCGCGGGACCGCCGAACCCTCCTCGGGGTCGCGGGTCTCGTCGTCGCTCTCGGGGCGGGTGTGGAACTCGCCCAGACGTTCGTTCCGACCCGAACGGGCGACGCGTTCGACCTCCTTGCGAACGCCGTCGGCGCGGCGGTCGGTGCCGGCCTCTGGCGGTGGTACGTTGAACGGCCACGCCGCGAATGAGCGCGCCCGGGATTACGTTTCGGCGGTTCGGTGGCACTCGCGCAGGGCCGCGAACGCCTGTTGTCTCCCCCGCGAGTGGGACGCCTATGGAGAAGGTAGCCATACTCGTGCTCGCGGACACGGAATCGCACGCCGACCTCGGCCGGCTGACCAACGCCCTGCAGACGGCAGCAGAGTTCGACGACGCCGGCGACGACGTCAGAGTCATCTTCGACGGGGCCGGCACCGGGTGGGTGCCGGAACTGGAGGACGAGAGCCACCCGGCACATCCGCTGTACCGGTCTCTGAAAGACGCCGTCGACGTCTGCGAGTACTGCGCGGGAGCGTTCGACGTGGCCGCGGACGTCGAGTCGAGCGACGTCGAGATGGTCGCGGAGAACGACGGGCATCCGAGCGTCCGCAGCCTCGTCGTCGAGGGGTACGACGTCATCACCTTCTGACCCGCCGTCGCCGGCGAGCGCGCCGGCGTGCTGTCGCAGTTCCTCCCCGACTCACTCCGAGTTCGGTTCGGGGACCATGCCGAGTTGTCGCATCAACCCGAGCGTGTCCAGGTGGACCCACGTCTCGGCGATGTGGCCGTCTTCGACGCGGTCGATGAGGACGCCGGACAGTTCGATTTCCCGGCCGGTCGGTTCCAGTCCCCGGTGGGTCCCCTCGTGAGTGCCCGTCGCGGTCAACTGCGTCACGACCACGTCGTCCTCGGCGACGTGTCGGTCCGCCCGCATCTGCAGGTCGGGGAACCCCGTGTGGAGCGACGCGACGTACTCCCGGAGCGCCTCCTGCCCTTCGAGCGGGTCTCGGCGCGGGAAGTGAAACACGCAGTCATCGGCGTAGGTGTGGGCTACCGCGTCCGGTTCGCCGCCGTTCCAGACCTCTTCGAACGCCTGTTCGACGACGTCCCGCGGGTTCTCTCCAGATACCATACATTTTCCACCGCGGCCAGACGTATCAAAGTACCCCGCGCCGGGCCGCGTCTCGGACGCGGATGGGAACTTTCCTATGCCCGCGGGTCCAACCTCCGCTCTGAACGCAGTATGGTAGACAAGGCCTGGAACATTCGAACGGAGTTCGACCCCGTCCGCGAGGTCTGGACGGCTCACGACGAGCGAGAGGACGTCGAGGTCGAGCGAGCCAAGCGCCACGAGGCGATTCGTGCGCTCGCGGACGCGGTTCTGCAGCAGGAGGAAAACCGGTTCATCGACCGGGAAATCGGCGCGAGCGAGTCGCCCGCGGGCAAGCGGCGACTGAACCGCGACGACTCGGAGTGACGGCGCGACAGGCGCCTCTAGTCGCGTCCCCGGCGTCGACCAGGTTCGTCCGGCGACACGAACGATTCGCCTAACGTCTGGAGCGACTCGAACTCGTCTGGAACGATTTGCCTAACGTCTGGAGCGACTCGAACTCGTCTGGAACGATTTGCCTAACGTCTGGAGCGACTCGAACTCGTCTGGAACGATTTGCCTAACGTCTGGAGCGACTCGTCTCGCGTCTGAAGTGACTCGCACAGCCACGCGTACGGGTTGCTCACCGCCGACTGGCCGCATTTAACACCCCCGCATCCCTAGGGACGACGAATGCTGGCCCTGCATCTCCTGTTCGTCGTCCTGCTGGTCGGGACCGAGGCCTTCTTCACGGCTCTCTCGGCGGTGAACGTGCGCTACGGGTCGCGGACGGTCGACGCCGAACGCGAGTGGGTCGCGGACTCGCTGGACGTCGAGGACCCAGAGACGCTCCTGGATTACACCCGGACGCGGGTCGGGGTCTCGAAACTCCAGTCGTGGGTCGGCCTCGGGGGCATCCTGCTCGTACTGTACTCCGGGCTCTACGCCGACGCCGTCCGGGTCGTGGAGGCGACCGGTCTCCCGCCAATCGCACGCGGCGTCCTCTTTTTCGTCGGGGCGCTGACCGCCCTTCGCCTCGTCGGCATCCCCTTCGACCTGGTCCGGACGTTCGTCGTCGAGGAACTGTTCGACTTCAACAACCAGTCGCTGCGCTCCTGGTTCCGGGACGTCGCCGCGGGATACGCGCTGTCGATGCTGTTTGCGGCCACCGTCGGGGCTCTCCTCCTGCTCGTCGTCGGTCGCTTCCCGGACTGGTGGTGGGCGGGCGCCTGGGCGCTGTTCGTCGGCCTCTCGCTGGCGATGCAGGTCGTCTATCCGCGCGTGGTCGCGCCCCTGTTCAACGACTTCGACCCGGTCGAGACAGGCGACCTCCGGGCGGCCGTCGACGAGGTGTTCGACCGGGCGGGGTTCTCCTGCGAGCAGGTGTTCGTGATGGACGCGAGTCGCCGGTCCTCGCGGGTCAACGCCTACTTCGTGGGATTCGGCCGGACCAAGCGCGTCGTGCTGTTCGACACGCTCGTCGACCGCCTCACCGTGCCCGAACTTCAGAGCGTCCTGGCCCACGAACTCGCCCACTGGAAGAACGCCCACGTCTGGAAGCGAATGGCCGGGTCGGCGGTCCGCATCGGCGTCGGGTTCGTGCTCCTGTGGGTGCTGGCCACGTCTGACTGGCTGTACGCCATGTTCGCCGTCCCGCGCGGGGCCGAGTACGCCGGCCTGGTCCTGGCGGGACTCTGGGTCCAGCCCCTGCTCCGACTCACTTCGCCCCTGGAGAATCGACTCTCGCTGTCCCACGAGCGCGAGGCCGACGCGTTCGCGGTCGAGGTGATGGGCGACGGGGAACCGATGGTGGGCGCACTGCAGCGACTCACCTCGGAGAACCTCGGGAACCCCTTCCCGCACCCGCTGTACGCCGCGTTCCACTACTCCCACCCGCCGGTCCCGGAGCGCATCCGGTACATCCGTGAACTCTCCGACGGCGAGACGGCGGAGCGGACGCCGCCGACCGCCTAGCCGGTCTCTGGGAGGACGGGGGTTGGGGACGGTGCCGAGGGACGAGACTTTGCTCCCGGCCCCCGTAGTGGCCCCCATGCGCACCATCGAGTGGGACGACGACCGGGACTGCGTGGTCATGGTCGACCAGACGCGGCTCCCGGCCGAGCACACGACCTACCACGCCGAGACGGTGGACGAACTCGTCGAGAGCATCCAGATACTCCGGGTCCGCGGGGCGCCCGCCCTCGGCGCCGCCGGCGCCTTCGGCGTCGCACTTGCCGCCCGCCGCACGGACGCGGACGACTTCGACGCCTTCGAGACGCGCGTCCGCGAGGCGGCCGACCGGGTCGCGAACGCCCGCCCGACCGCCGTCAACCTCTCCCGGGAGGTCCAGAACGTCCTGACGGAACTGGACGCGGCCGACTCCATTCCCCACGCCCGCGAGCGGACGCTGTCGGCGGCGAAAGCCGTCGCGGACGCGGACGTCGAAATCAACCGTCGCATCGGCGACCACGGGGCCACGCTCCTGGAGTCGGGCGCGACGGTCATGACCCACTGCAACGCGGGCGCCCTGGCGACGGTGGACTGGGGGACCGCCCTCGGCGTCGTCTACTCTGCACAGGAGGCCGGCAAGGACGTCTCGGTCATCGCCAACGAGACGCGCCCGCTGAACCAGGGGTCGCGCATCACGACGGTCGAACTGCGCGAACGAGGCGTGCCGGTGACGCTCATCCCGGACAACGCGAGCGGACTGGTCATGCAGGAGGGCCGGGTCGACGCCGTCGTCGTGGGGGCGGACAGAGTCGTCCTCGACGGGGGCGAGTCCTTCGGCGACCAGGGCGTCGTCTTCAACAAGATCGGGACCTACAAGCAGGCGGTCCTGGCCGACCGTCACGACGTCCCGTTCGTCGTCGCGGTCCCGACGTCGACCGTCGACGGCGACCTGACCGCAGACGAGGTCGAAATCGAACAGCGGGACCCCGCGGAACTGCGCGAGATATACGGACACCCGAACGCCCCCGCGGACGTCCCGGTGTACAACCCGGCGTTCGACCCGACGCCGATGGAACTGGTCGACTACCTGGTCACCGAGAACGGCGTCTTCGAACCGCCACTCGACCGGGAGGCAGTTCTCGGCGAGACGGCGTAGGTTTCCGGGTCGGCACCGCCGACCGGCCACCCCCTCGTCAACCCGCCACAGGGGGACCAGTCCGGCGATTCTTCGAAGCGCTTTTAGGCCGCGTCGGCGTCCACCTCGATAAGTAATCATGGCAGACAAACCGGCTTCCATGTACCGGGAGATCAGCAATCCCGCGTACACGCGACGCGAGTACATCACGGGAATCCCCGGATCGAAGATCGCCCAGCACAACATGGGCAACCTCCAGACCGACCCCGACGACTACCCCGTCCACATCAGCCTCTCGGTCGAGGAGGAGTGCCAGATTCGCCACGGCGCCCTCGAGTCGGCGCGCCTGTCGGCCAACCGGCGGATGCTCAAGCACGTCGGCCAGCCCAACTACAAGATGGTGCTCCGGAAGTTCCCCCACCACGTCCTGCGCGAGAACAAGCAGGCGACCGGTGCGGGTGCGGACCGCGTCTCCGACGGGATGCGACAGGCGTTCGGCAAGCCCGTCGGCACCGCCGCGCGGGTCCCGAAGGGCGACACCATCTTCACCATCTACTGCCAGCCCGAAGACGCCGACATCGCCAAGGACGCGCTCCGCCGCGCCTACAACAAGATGTCGCCGCCGTGTCGCATCAACGTCGAGAAGGGCGAGGAACTGCTCGTCGCCTGACGACGGTCCCGCTCGCGTTTCTCCGCGGTTCGTTCGGCTGGCCGGCACCCGGCGTCCCCCCGTAGCGACGACGCCGAGCGCCCGATAACCGTCAGCGTTCGTGTACCGCTGGCGTCTCTCGTCCCGGGGCGACCGCACCGCATCCGACCGCCCCGCTTTTGGTCGTCCCGGTCTGCCACTCCACATGCTCCGCCTCGCCGTGACCACGCGCGCCGAGACGTACCGGCGCCTGCGGGACCCCCTGGCCGACCGCGGCATCGCCGTCGAACACGTCCGGCCCACGGAGCGCGTCTTCCGGGTGACCGACCCCGGGGACGAGTTCGACGGGTTCGACGTCGGCTACGTCTTCCCGGGCCGCCTGATGGAGGGCGGCGCGCTGGACGCCCTGCTCTCGGTCCCCTGGGTCAACGACCGCGAGTCGGTCCTCGCGTCGCGGAACAAGGGCGGCGTCCTCGCCTCGCTCTCGGCCGCCGGGGTTCCCGTCCCCGAGACGCGGATGGTCTCGAACCCGGTGGACGACCGGACGCTCGACGGGGCCGTCGCCGACCTGTCGTTTCCGCTGGTCGTGAAGCCGAACTCGACCACCCGCGGCGTCGGCGTCACGAAGGTCCCCGACCGCGACTCGCTGTCCGGCGTCGCGGACTACCTGGAACTGGTCCACGACTACCGCGCCACGGGCGACAAGTCCTACCTCGTCCAGGAGTTTCTGCCCGGGGCCCGCGACTACCGGGCGATGGTGGTCGACGGCGAGTACGTCGGCGCCGTCGAGCGGCGCATCCCGGACGATGCCGGGCAGGAGCGGTGGAAGCACAACGTCCACCGGGGGGCGGTCGCCCGCGGCGTCGACCTCCCGGCGCGACACCGTCGGCTGGCAGAGCGAGTCGCGTCGGTGCTCGACGTGCCGTTGCTGGGGGTCGACCTGCTGGAGACCGACGACCGCCTCGTCGTCTCCGAGACGAACGCCCGGCCGACTGTCGACGACGAGAGCAAGTACGACCCGGCGTTCTACGACCGACTCGCGGCGCTCGTCCGTCGGACCGCCGAGGAGTAATCTCCGGCGTGGGTCCTGGGACCGCCGGCGGACGGGGGACCTACCGCGTCACTCCACGTCGATGGGCGCGGAGTCGTTCTCCTTCTCGAAGGTGACTTCGAGGACGCCGTTGCGGAACGTCGCCGTCGCGGAGTGTTCGTCCACGCGCGCGGGGAGACGAATTCGCTCGTCGTACTCGCGGCGTGCGCTGGCGGCGCTGATGGTGAGGGTCTGGCCGTCGCACTGCAGGTCGATGGCGTCTTTCTCGACGCCCGGAAGGTCCGCGACGAGTCGGACGGTGGACTCCTCGTCGTACACGTCGACGTGGGTCTCTGTGGCGAAGCCGGTGCGGTCCCCACCGGTCATCTCGTTCATCATCCGTTCGATTTCGTTGAAAATGTTGTCGAACGGGTCGTCGCGGTCGTCCCTGTGCATGGCACTCGGTAGGCCACAACGACTCAAAAACCTTCTGTCAGACGTGACCGTGCCTCCCCGCCATCAAGAATTTGAGACGGTGGCGGCGGGAATCTATACCGCTCGATAATGAATGTTACGGGCGTGGAAATGTGGGTTCTTGGTATTACGCATGTGGTAAGTCAGCAAGCTCTAACGTTACGGTGATGTGGGAATTACCGAAAACAATTTTTAGACGGCACCGGCATTTTGAGACGGAAGCTAATTCAATTATGAGTGAAAAATCGTTCCTCAGCGCCGGCGACGACGTAGCTGACTCGGACGTCGTACGCGTAGGGCTTAACGGCTTCGGGCGTATCGGCCGCAACACGTTCCGGGCCGTCCTCGAGAACCCCCACATCGACCTGGTCGGCATCAACGACGTGATGGACTTCGAGCAGATGGAGTATCTCGCGAAGTACGACTCCGTCATGGGTCGCCTGGAGGGCGTCGAACTCGACGGCGACCAGTTGACCATCGGCGGGACGGCGACCAATCTCTACAACGTCCAGAGCCCCAGCGAACTCCCGTGGGGCGAGGGGGACGTCGACGTCGCACTCGAGGCGACGGGCATCTTCCGGACCAAGGACGACGCCCAGGCGCACGTCGAGGCGGGCGCGGGCAAAGCACTGCTCTCCGCGCCGCCGAAGGGTGACAAGCCCGTCGAGCAGTACATCTACGGCGTCAACCACGCGGACTACGAGGGCGAGGACGTCCTGTCGGCGGCCTCCTGCACCACCAACAGCATCGTCCCGGTGGCGTACACACTCCTCGAGGAGTTCGGCATCGAGTCGGGGCTCATCAACACCATCCACGCCTACACGGGTTCGCAGAACCTCATCGACGGTCCGGCCAGCAAGACCCGGCGTGGCCGCGCGGCCGCGGAGAACATCGTCCCGACGACGACCGGCGGCGCCACGGCGACGACGGAGATTCTCCCCGAACTCCAGGGTAAGTTCGACGGGATGGCCACGCGCGTGCCGCTTCCGAGCGGTTCCATCACCGACCTGACGGTTGACCTGCAGGGCGACCCGTCGGTCGAAGAGATCAACGACGCCATCAAGCAGTACGCCGACGGCGAACTCGAGGGCGTCATGGGATACACCGACGAACCGCTGGTCTCCCGCGACATCATCGGCATCTCGGAGGCCACGAAGGTCGACCTCCGGAAGACCGACGTCGTCGCAGACGGCGGCCTGGCCCGCATCCAGACCTGGTACGACAACGAGTTCAGCTACACCTCGCAGATGGTGCGGCTGGCAGAGTACGTCGGCAACCAGTAGGAACGCGGCCGGCACCGCTCGCAAACGCACCTGTATTTCGCCCACGTAACAATGGCTCCATTCAAAACCATCGACGACCTCGAACCCGACCAGCGCATCCTGATGCGCGTCGACCTCAACTCGCCCGTCGAGGACGGCGTCGTCCAGGACAACCGTCGGTTCGACAAGTACTCACGCACCGTCACAGAACTCGCCGAGGCCGGCCACCGCGTCGTGCTGATGGCCCACCAGGGTCGCCCGGGCCGCGACGACTTCGTCTCGCTCGACCAGCACGCCGACATCCTCTCGGAGCACGTCGGCCGCGACGTCCAGTTCGTCGCCGACCACTACGGCGAGGAGGCGCTCGATGCCATCCGGTCGCTCGAGAGCGGCGAGGTGCTCCTCGTCGAGAACACCCGGATGTGCGACGACGAACTGCCGGAGAAAGAGCCCGAGGAGCACGCCGAGAGCGAGTTCGTCCAGACGCTCGCGCCCGAGTTCGACGTCTTCGTCAACGACGCCTACTCGGCGGCCCACCGGGCCCACGCCTCGCTCGTCGGCTTCGCGAAGGTCCTGCCCGCCTACGCGGGCCGCGTCATGGAGGAGGAGTACGAGTTCAACACCAGCGTCGCCACCCGCGAGTTCGACGGCGACGTGACGATGGTCGTCGGCGGGAACAAGCCCAGCGACGTCATCAAGGTGATGAACAACCTCGGCGACAGGGTCGACAACTACCTCATCGGCGGCGTCGGCGGGGAACTGTTCCTGCGCGCCCAGGGCTACCCGGTCGGCTTCGACCTGCCCGACACGGACTTCTTCGACGACCCGTGGGAGGAACACGAGGACACCATCCGAGGCCTGCTCGAGGAACGCGAGGACCAGATATACCTCCCGGTCGACGTGGCCTACGCCGACGAAGACGGCGAGCGCGCCGAGGTCCGCGTCGACGAAATCGACGAGAAGGACGCCGCCTACCTCGACGTCGGCCACGACACCATCGAGGAGTTCGAACCCATCGTCCGCGACTCCGCGGCGGCCCTGACCAAGGGCGCCCTCGGCGTCTTCGAGGACGAGCGGTTCAGCTACGGCACGAAGGAGATAATCCGCATCATCGGTGAGACCGACTGCTTCTCGGTCATCGGCGGCGGGGACACCTCCCGCGCCATCGAGATGTACGGTCTCGACCCCGACGACTACGACCACCTCTCCATCGCCGGCGGCGCGTACCTGCGTGCGCTCACCGGCGAGGAACTCGTGGGCGTCGAAGTCCTCACGGAATCGGCCTGAGCGCCGTCCCGTCGACAGCGTTCGCCTGGTTTTTTCCGACCCCGCACGCGCAGACGACGGCACCGCCGGTCGCGGCAAACGCCCCGCGAATCACTCGTCGAAAAACACTTTCTGCCGCGCCGTCGTCAGACTCGGCTATGTCCGACTCCGAACTGAAACGGTCCCTCCGCCGCGGCGTCGCCGTCCTGCTGCTCCCCGTGTCGCTCCTCCTCGTCCAGGTGCAACTCCTCGCGCGCAACCTGCCCGGCGTCGTCGAATCCTCGCTCCCGGGGCTGTCCCGGGCGTTCGGTATCGTATTGTTCGCCGTCGCGTCCCTGTACCTCGTGCTCAGCGTCCTGCGGCAGGTCTCGGCCGCGGCCGACACGCCGTTCTAGTCGGCGTCCGCGGTCTCGTCCGCACGGGGACGCCACCGGAGCGTGATGGACTTCACCTCCTCGTCGCCGTCGCGCCCCGACCGCTCTATCACCTCCACCTCGTCGTCGGACGGGGCGACCGGTCGGTACTTCCTGAGCGTGCCGGCAATTTCGCGCACCTCCTCGTCGTCCGCCAGCCAGCGACGAGTCTCGGCGGACTCGGCCGCCGGGTCCATCTCCGCGTAGTGTCCCGTGAGTTCCGCCCGCCGGTCGCGCAGGTAACTCGCCAGCACCTCTCGGTCCAGCGACTCTCTGGAATCGACGTCGACGTCGACGTCGCCGGACGACGCGCCGCGCCCGACGCCGCCCGGGGCTCCCGACGCGTGCTCGCCGAGGACGGCGTTCACCACGGCGCCGAGGAGGAGCACCAGCCCCGAGAAGTACAGCCACGTGACCACGACGAGCACGCCGCCGAAGAAGCTCTCCGACCCGCCGCCCTTGAAGACGAGATACACCTGGAAGAGCGCCTGGAGCGCCGCCCACCCGAGGGCGGCGAACACCGTCCCCGGGAGCACGTCCCGCCACCCGAGGTCGGCGTCGGGGAAGCGATAGTACATCGGGAAGAACGCGAGGACGAGTCCGGCGACGAGTACGAGGGGCGTCAGGACGCCGCCGAACGGAATCACGTCCGAGAAGGCGGCAAAGACGGCGCTGACGGCGACCGTCGCGACGACGGAGACGACCAGGGCGACGAGCACGACGACGCCGTCGACGACCTGGTCGAGAAACGAGTTGTTCGCTTCGGTTTCGTATATCTCGGAGAAGGCGGTGTCGAGCCCCCGGAATATCTTCAGCGTCCCCCAGACCAGGACGACCAGTCCGACGACAGACGCGCCGGTGGCAGTCGTCTCGACCGAGAGAATCTGGACGACGACGTCCGCAATCGGACCGGGAAGGGAGCGCTCGACGGCGCCGACCAGGCGGGCTTCGAGGCCGCCGCCGACGACCGAGACGAACGTCAGGAGGAGTATCAAGAGCGGTGCGAGCGAGACGAGCGCGTTGTAGGCGATACCCCCCGCCATGAACGAGACGTTCTTCTCGGAGAACTCCGACGCCATGCGCTTGCCGAGGTCCACCACACCGGAGTGACTGTGCATGGCCGGTGTACGGACAGGTCCACAAAGAGCGTTGACGGCGCACATGCAACCCACTCCTGTGCGGCTCTCGGCGGGCGGGGCGTCACCATCGGCGGAGACCCGGAGACGGGACCGCTACGACGCCGCGGGTCGTCGCCAGCAGTCAGTCGTCCGCGATTTCGTACCGCTCCTGCTCGAACCCGGACGGGTCGCCCGTGAT
>JBEPXT010000060.1:0-19913 GCA_041641795.1 Salinigranum sp. | reverse complement strand
CTGTTCACCATCTCACACCTCGTGCGGTGGGCGCTCGAACACAACCGCGAGGCGACGCTCGCATTTCTCGTGAGCCTCATCGTGGGTGCGCTCCGCGCGCCGGTCGAGAAGGTGAGCGAGTCGCTGGTCGCCGGGTGGACCCAGGACGTGGTTCTCGTGTTCGCGGCAGCGGCGCTGGTCGGCGGCGTGCTGGTCGTGGCACTCGACCGGTACGCCGGTCTCACCGACTACTAGCGTCTCACTCCCTCGGCACGGCGAGGTTCGAGACGGCGCTCCCGCAGTCCGGGCACTCCGACCTGTGGTCGTCGGTCGTCTCGCGGTATCTGCAGGCGCCACACTCGTAGTACTTGTACGCGGGCGAGTACGGGTCGACCGACCCGTTGTTCAGTACCATGGTGAACTACTGCATGTTACAGGAGATAAGCGTTTCACTAATCGTCTCTAAACGTATGGAAGGTATCTAGACAATATTATGGATATCTTCGGATAGACACCGAACGTTCGTTGAGTTCGAGGTCCTGGGCGTCGCGCGTCTGCAAGAACGGCCGCAAGGTGGTGTCGGACGGGACCTCGCGCGGACCACTCCCTGCGTGCTGCCTCGCACAGCGAAGCATCTCACACGGTTCTGCCCCTCACAGTGGGGCGTCTCGCCCGGTTTTACTCCTCACAGCGGGGGGTGGCCCCGGGTCCCGCCTACCTCGGGGGCTTCTGCTCGTGGGGGTTACTGAGGCTCTGGCCGCTGAGCGGCACCGAGAAGTAATCTTCCACGTCGACTTCGTCGAGGGTTCCCGCCGCGAGAGCCTCGAAGGACGCGAGGAATCCGACTTTCGACGCCTGCATCATCCGCCCGAGCGCCTGCTGCCCGCGCATGTCGGTCTGGTAGGACACCTCGTAGAGCATCCCGGCGGCGTCCGTGTTGGGACAGAGCGCGTCCAGGTACGACCCCCACAGCGGGAAGTACCCGTAGCGGGTGACGGCGTCGAAGACGCTGTTCCCGCGCTCGGCGAGGGCGTTGGCGACCAGGGCGTTCAACCTGATAGACCGGGTGCTGGTCTCCTCGTCGAGGAACGGGTTGACGGCGGCTTCGAGCGGGGCGTTCGACGACGGCGGGAAGAACGGCGACCGGTCCCTGTAGGCCGGCCCGTAGGCGCCCATGACGCTCAGGATGACCTGCTTGGGCGGTTTGTTGCCGTCGCCGGTTCCGGGTTTCAGGTTCGCGCCCTGGTGGTGGTGAGTGATGGCGATGTCGGGGTCGGCGTCGAGGTACGACTCCGTCACGGCCCGGACCTCGGGAGTCAGGCGGAGTCCGCTGGCGTAGAGCGTGTACCCCTGGTAGGGCATGTCCATGTACTGCTGGTCGGTCCACCACGACTCCTGGTCGTCCTCCCGGGGGTTGAACTCGTCCGGCGGCCGGATGTTGAAATCCCGGTTCATGTCGTAGCCGGGCCTGGTCCCCGGCGGGGACGCGTAGTGGTAGTACGGTTCGTACCGGGAGTCGCCCTGCGACCACTCCTGGGTGTTGGTCCGTCGACCCACCATCTCGTCGCGCCCGTCGTCGTCGATGTCGTACTCGAAGACGGCGCCGTCGGGGTTCACCCGGGGGACGATAGTCAGGGTGAGTTCGTCGAGGATGGCGTCCACCTGCCGCGAGGACCCGTGGGCCAGTTCGCGGAGGACCTTCAGAATCACCTCCGTCCCCGTGGCTTCGTCCCCGTGAATCTGCGTGATGAGGTGGACGTTCGTGTCGCCCTCGCCGACGGTCGCCTCCCAGAGTGGTGCGCCCAGCCCCGCCGACTGGCCGATTTGTCGGAGATCTATTCGGTCGCTCTGGTCGGCAATCTGCGTTAGTGCGGCCGCCAACTGCTCGTTGTCGTGGAACCCTTCGATGTTGATGGCGTCGGGTTGGCCCGGCCACGGCCCGCCGGGCCGGTACGGGCGTTCGTCCGCGCTGACCTGTCCGACGAACGGGAGCGCTGCGACGCCGCCCCCGAGCGCTTTGAGATACGTTCTTCGCTGCATTGGCCTGATTTTATATCTGATAGCAGAACAATAGGTATTTCGACTATATGAATTATTGATATTTAGAATCGGTTCGAAATGCGCTCCCGGCGGTCCGGGGGAGAGGGGCGTCCGACGAGCAGTCGCGGGACGTCGCGGCGTACTCGGGCGCAGTCAGGACCGTATCGCGACGTAGCTGAACGTCTCCCACCTGCTGGCGGCGTGTTTGACGCGGAATCCGGCGTCGGCGAACAGGGATATCGCGTGCCCGGCGTCGTACCGCTCGTCGAGGGGCGGACCGCGCGCTGCTTCGCCGTCCGCGGCCCAGTCGACGACGACGAGTCGGCCGCCGGGTTTGATGGCTCGCGCGAGTTCGGCCGCGGCTTCCTCGCCGGCGAACTCGTGGTAGGTCATCGTCGTGAACAGGGCGTCGAGGTGGGCGTCTTCGAACGGAAGCTGGGACGCGCCGGCGGTGACCAGTTCGACGGTTTCGGGGACGCCTTTCTCGCGGTACGCGTCGTGCATCGATTCCTGGACGTCGACGCCGTAGACTTTCTGGACGTACGGGGCCACGTCGTCGGTGTAGAATCCGGTTCCGCTCCCCAGGTCGGCCACTACCTGCGTCTCGGCGGGGTCGAGCATCGACAGCAGCTCCTCGCGCGAGCAGAACCGATACCGGCTCTCGTCCTCGAGTTTCGACGCCTTCTCGGAATCGAACGTGTGGAATCCCATACCCGAGGCAGTCGGCGTAGCGTCTTTAACCTGACAGTGTCGTCCGCGCCCGACGACCAGCCGCGGCGGCGGCTGAACGCCGGCGGGAGACAGGGTTAAATCCCTGGCCGCCAGTCCATCGAGCATGAATCGGGGCGCGCTTCGGAAACCAGAGAAACGTGTCTGCGAGCGCTGTGGCCGCCACGAGGAGTGGGACGCCGTCGACGAGACGTGGGTAGTGGCCGACGAGAACGGCACCCGGACGATGGGGAGCGTCTTCTGCATCCACGAGTGGGACATCAACGGGGCGTTCTCGCCGTTCGAGGACTCGTGACGACCGTCTTCGTCACGGCGCCGCCGGACGCCGCGGACTCGCTGGCCCGGACGCTGGTCGAAGAGCGACTCGCGGCCTGCGTCAACCGCGTCGACTGCGAGTCGGTCTACCGGTGGGAGGGCGAACTCCACGACGAGTCGGAAGTGATTCTGTTCGTCAAGACGACGGCCGACCGGTACGACGCGCTCGTCGAACGGGTGACCGACCTCCACCCCTACGACGTTCCGGCCGTCGAACGGTTCGACGAGGACGACGTCCTCGATGCGTACGCTTCCTGGCGAGACGGGGCCGTCGAGACGCCCTGACTGGCGGACGCGAAAACGGACGCAGACGCGGACGCGGGACGGTCGGATTGACTACCCGGACGGGTCGAACGACGGGTCGACCGTCGTGAGCGCCTCGATGGTCCCGGTCATGAAGCCGGCGTCGGTGACCTCGTCTGCGGCCTCGGCGGCGGTTTCGTCGGCGTTGGCGACGGCGAACGACCGCCCGGCCACCCGGAAGGTGGAGGCGTCGTTCTCGCTGTCGCCCACGGCGACGAACGCCTCCGCGTCGCGGCCGAGCGCCGTCGCCACCTCCCGGAGCCCGTCGCCCTTCTCGACGCCGGGTGTCTTGACGTGGTACGCGTAGCCGGTGTCGACGACTTCGAGGCCGTACTCCGCCGCAACCTCGCGCAGGAGCCCCTCGTCGGCGTCGATTGCCGCGGCCACCTCCGTCTCGCGCCACCGGTTCGTGAAGTCCAGCGGGCCCCACCCCAGGTCGCCGCCCCGGTCCTGAAACTCGCGGGTGGCGGCGTCGGCCTGGTCACGGTTGCCCTGGTAGCGAACCTCCTCGCCGGTGCAGACGACGCCGCCGTTCTCGGCGACGACGAGCGGCGGGACGTCGAGGTAGTGACAGAGCGCGACGGGGTACGGGAACGACTTCCCGGTGGCGAGGACGACGGGGGCGTCCCAGGCGGGGACGACTGAGAACACCCGGGGGTCGAGGGCCCCCGTCGGCGTCGTCAGCGTGCCGTCGATGTCGAGAGCGAGCGGCGGTACCATCGGCTCCGCGTTGTCGCAGGGCGTCCAAAGAACCGTCGATTGGTGGTCGGTGTCTCCCGAACCGCGGACCGCGGACCGCGGCCGCTCCCGTCCAGACTCAGAGGCCCCCGTGCCGGAATTCGAACAGCCGGCGGAACACGCGCGTGGGGAATCGCGGCTCGACCCGACTCGGCGGCCGCCCCTGGCCGCCGTCCTTGTCGCCGGTCACGCGACGGACGATGCCGACCTCCGCGAGTTCGTACAGCACGCGCTTGACCGTCGCCTTCGAGAGGTCGACCGCTCCGCTGTTGGCTATCGCCTCCGTCGCGGCCGTGACCGAGTTCCTGTCCTCCGGCGGCAGGTCGAGCAGCGCGTGCAGGATGCGCTGGCGGTTCTCCGGGAGTGCGAGCACGCGGCCCAGCGTGACGGACTGCCACGGAACGTCGTCCATCCCCGCCTCCAGGTCGTCTGTCGACAGGGCGTCTCGCCCCGCCGACTCCGCGCTGTCGGCGGCGCCGAACACGGCCGCAAGCGCGTCGTGCCCGTCGCCGTCTGCCCACTCGACCACGTCGCGGACCTGCTCGTGGGTCATCGCTCCGCGGGACAGGCCGCTCCCGGTTCGCGTGGTCACGATGTCGACCAGGGCGTGTCGTTCGTACGGTTCGACCGCCACCGTCGCGCCGGGCGAGTACTCGCACTCCGATGGCGGGTCCCGTCCGACGACGAACCAGGACACCGAGTTCGAGATGGGTTCGAAGAGGTCCGCCACCTCGGCGGCCGACACCGTCTCCGACTCGCCGACGTGGTCGACGGCGACCACCGCCCCCAGGTCGTACCCGAGTTCGGCCCGGAGTTCGTCCCGGAGCGACTCCGTACTGATTCCCTGGCGCGGGACGCTCTCGTCGCTTATCGAGTCCAGGACCGCGTGATAGAGAGCGAAGGCGCTGGCCGCTTTGCGCGCGTCGACGTAGACGAACTCCAGCGTCGGAGGCGAACGGGCGCGAGTCGTCGTCGGAATCGTCGAGCGGGCGCGCTGGCTCTGCTGTGACAGGTGTTCGAACAGGGCCGTGACGACGGCCGATTTCCCGACTCCCTTCGGACCGTGGACGTACACGTCGTCGGGGAGTCGGCCGTCGAACGCGGGGTCCAGGGTGTCCAGTATCTCCTCCAGCAGCAGCCCTCGTCCGACCGGTTCCGGGAGGTGGGCGACCGGACTGAGCTGTTCGTAGTCTCGGACGAGACCCACCTCTGCCTCGCCCCGCTTGCGCCGTCTGATTCGTTCGTCGAGGTTCATGGTCCTGTCGGGCCGGCCCGCTGTGGTCGTCGGTCGTCCCTGCAGTCGTTCACGTCTCTGCTTCCGATATTGAAGGGGGGTCTGCGGTCGTTACTGAAAAATACCGCGATGCGTGCGTTTTGAAATTTGCCTCTATCGTTTGACATAGAAGCGATGGCCGGGTGGCCGCGTCGAGGTGGCTCCCTCAGACGGGGAGCGGCACCCAGACGGCCCGCGGGAAGACGCCCGCGATTGCCAACACGGCGATGAAGAACGTGTTGATGGTGATGGCCGCGGCCGGGGGGTCGAGGTGCGTCGCGGCGTGCGCATAGAAGATGCGCTGGATGACCTCACCGAACAGCGCCCCGCTGACACCGAAGACGGCGGCGACGATGAGCGGCAGCACGCCCATCGCAACTGCTTCGCCGCTCGGGAACACGGCCAGCGCGGCCGTACTCGCCGGGAGCGTCATGTGGTGAGTCACCGGAATCTTCGCCACCCCGAGGTTCAGGAAGAACAGCGTGGCGGCGCTGATGCCGAAGCCCATGAACGGACTGTTGAGGACGAGCGCGATGTACCCGCCCAGGAGACCCGCGACGAGACCGATCATCGCGACGTGACCCCACTTGTACTGGTGGCCCAGCCACGGTTCGGTCGCCAGTCGGTTGCTGTCGCCCGCGCGGTCCTCGCCGCGCTCGAACGGACCCATGTCGAAGATGCCGTCGCCGGCCACTTCGCCGATGATGGAGTAGCCGAACGCGAGGCGGTGGGCAATCGCCGAGAGCACGACTGCCACGGCGATTGGGTCCCACGGTAAGGCCAACGTCGCCGACGTCGTCGTTATCCAGTGCCCGAGGATGCCGAACACCCCACCGACGGCGAGTACGTCGGGTTTCGTCCCGAGCGCCGCGGTGATGTTCTTCGCCTCGTGGTAGTCGAAGCCGGTGTCCGCGTACCCCGTCTGGGCAGCGTACGCCACGGCGGCGGCACCGCCCGCGAACGAGATGTGCGGACCGAAGACCGGACCGAACCCGAGTGAGCCAGTGATGGCCCCTGCGTTCGGGTCGACCAGGACTGCCGCCTCACCGGCGATGACCATGAACCCCGTGAAGACGAACGCGGGGAGGGCGCCGATAGCGGCCCCGAAGGCACCACCGGCGAAGGCGGCGAGCAGTAACTCGATGGACCAGAGGTCAGCGAACGCCACGCTTACTCACCTCCGTCCGTCGCCCAGTCCTTCGAGCGTTCGACTGCTTCCTTCCAGCGCCCGTACTTCTCGTCCGTGTCCTCGACGACGTCCGTCGTCGAGAACTCCCGGTCGACCTGCCAGTTGTCGCGCAGTTCGTCCAGGTTCTGCCAGTACCCGACCGCGAGGCCGGCCGCGTACGCCGAGCCCAGCGCAGTCGTCTCGTCCACTTCGGGGCGGACGATGTCCGTGTTGATGATGTCGGACTGCAGCTGGCAGAGGAAGTTGTTCTTGACAGCCCCGCCGTCGACGCGGAGGCTGGTCATCTCGATGCCGGAGTCGGCCTCCATGGCTTCCGCGACGTCGCGGGTCTGGAAGGCGATGGACTCCAGCGTGGCGCGCACGATGTGCTCGCGGCGCGTCCCCCGGGTCATGCCCACGATGGTCCCGCGAGCGCGGCCGTCCCAGTGGGGCGCACCCAGGCCTGCGAACGCCGGCACGAGGTAGACGCCGTCGGTCGAATCGACCGACCGGGCCAGCTCCTCGGTCTCCATGGCGTCCTCGATGAGGGTCATGTCCTCGAGCCACTCGATTGCGGCGCCGGTGATGAAGATAGCGCCCTCGAGGGCGTACTGCACCGGTTCACCGGAGCGCTGGAAGCCGACGGTGGTGAGCAGGCCGTGCTCGGACTCGACGGCTTCGTTGCCCGTGTTCATCAGGAAGAACGACCCCGTCCCGTAGGTGTTCTTCGAGTCGCCCTCGTCGAAGCAGGTCTGGCCGAACAGCGCGGCCTGCTGGTCGCCCAGCGCGCCTGCGACGGGGACTTCCGCTCCCAGGAACCCGTCGGGGTCCGTGCTGCCGTAGGTTTCCTCGTCGGACGAGGGTCGCACTTCGGGCAGCACGCCCTTCGGCACGTTGAACTCCTCGAGGAGTTCGTCGTCCCAGTCCATGTCGTGGATGTTGAACAGCATGGTCCGGGACGCGTTGGTGACGTCCGTGATGTGGTTGCCCGTGAGGTTGTAGATGACCCACGCGTCGATGGTGCCGAACATGAGTTCGCCCGCTTCGGCCCGGTCGCGGATGTCCTCAGGTCGCGAGCGCTCCATCTTGATGGGGTCGGCGTTGTCGAGCAGCCACTCGAGTTTGGTCGCCGAGAAGTACGCGTCAACTTCCAGCCCCGTCTTCTCGCGGATGGGGCCGGCCATCCCCTTGTCCTGGAGTTCCTCGACGCGCGGCGTGGTGCGTCGGTCCTGCCAGACGATTGCGTTGTCGACCGGTTCGCCGGTTTCGGCGTCCCACAGCACCGTCGTCTCACGCTGATTCGTCACGCCGATGGCCTCTAGCTGGTCGGCCGTGAGATTGGCCTCGGCGAGGGCGTCCTGCATTACGTCCTTCGTGTTCTCCCAGATCTCCTCCGCGTCGTGTTCGACCCAGCCGGGCTCCGGGTAAATTTGTTCGTGCTTCTTGTAGGCGTTGGCGACCACCTGTCCGCTGTGGTCGAACACCATGAAGCGCGTTCCAGTCGTACCTTGGTCGATCGCGCCGACGTATGTGTCCGATGTCATGGTCATTCCGTCCCTCGGTTACTGCGACTGGACCAATTCTTTACTCCTGGTCCAGTGCTACCGATAAAGAGAACAGACAACCATGATAAAACTATGGTATGTAGCAGAAATTGATGACTATTCAGTTGACTGAAATGCCCCCTCGCCCCGGCATTATGCATTTCGAGATGGGTCCTTCTATTGGGATAGTCTCTTATTATCACCAATTTCTTTATCATTTACGGGTGGATGGGGAGGGATGGGTAAAGTAAATAGGCATGTACCCTAACGATAAAACGGACCGATGACAGACGCACCAAAGGTCCTTGTCCTCGGGGGTGGTTCGACGGGCTGTGGTATCGCCAGGGATCTGGCGATGCGCGGGCTCGACGTCACCCTCGTCGAGAAGGGGAATCTGACCCACGGAACGACCGGGCGGATGCACGGCCTGTTACACAGCGGTGGCCGATACGCGGTCTCCGACCAGGAGAGCGCGAAGGAGTGCATCGACGAGAACCGCATCCTCCGGGACATCGCTGGGCACTGTATCGAGATGACCGGGGGGCTGTTCGTGCAGCGACCCGAGGACTCCGACGAGTACTTCCAGGAGAAACTCGACGGCTGCCGGGAGTGTGGCATCCCGGCGGAGGTCCTGAGCGCCGAGGAGACCCGCGAGGTCGAACCGTACCTCGCGAAGGACGTCAAACGCGCGATTCGCGTGCCGGACGGGGCAATCGACCCGTTCCGGCTCTGCGTCGCGAACGCCGCGAGCGCCATCGAGCACGGCGCACGCGTCGAGACGCACTCGGAGGTCGTCGACGTCCTCGTCGAGGACGGCACCGTCGTCGGCGTCGAAGTAGAGCACAAGAGCGGCGAGGGGCCGTTCGTCCACGGCGAGCCGGGGACGACCGAGAAGATGTACGCCGACTACGTCGTGAACGCGACCGGCGCGTGGGCGGGACAGATCGGCGACATGGCCGGCGTCGACATCGAGGTCCGACCCTCGAAGGGCGTCATGACTATCATGAACGTCCGCCAGCTCGACACCGTCGTCAACCGGTGCCGGCCGAAGGGCGACGCGGACATCATCGTCCCCCACGAGACCACCGCAATCCTCGGGACGACCGACGAAGAGGTCGAGGACCCCGAGGACTACCCGGAGGAGCGCTGGGAGGTCGACCTGATGATAGACACGCTGTCGGAGCTCGTGCCGATTCTGAAGGAGGCGCGAACCATCCGCTCGTTCTGGGGCGTCCGACCGCTGTACGAGCCGCCGGACACCGGGACCCAGGACCCGACCGACATCACGCGGCAGTTCTTCCTGCTCGACCACGCCGACCGCGACGACCTGCCGGGGATGACGTCCATCGTGGGCGGGAAGTTCACGACCTACCGGCTGATGGCCGAGAAGATTACCGACCACGTCTGCGACCTGCTCGACTGGGAGGCCGAGTGTCGCACCGCCGACGAGCCGCTTCCGGGGAGCGAGGACTTCGAGGTCCTGCGCGACTGGATGGACGAGTTCGGCCTCCGGTCCCCGGTGGGCCGCCGGAGCGCCGAGCGCCTGGGCTCCCGGACCGACGAGGTCCTGAAGACCGCCGACCCCAACCCCGTCGTCTGCGAGTGCGAGGCTGTCACGCGGGCGGAGATTCGGGACGCCATCGGCCAGTCCGGCTCGGACCTGAACGGTGTCCGCATCCGGACCCGCGCCTCGATGGGCAACTGCCAGGGCGGGTTCTGCACCCAGCGGATGGCGAACGAGCTCTACCCCACCTACGACGAGTCGCAGGTCCGGCAGGCGAAAGCCGACCTCTTCCAGGAGCGCTGGAAGGGCGAACGCCACGCCCTCTGGGGCGACCAGCTCGGCCAGGCGCAACTCAATCTGATGCTCCACGCCACGACGATGAACCACGACCGCGACCCGGCCTCCAGCGACGAGGCCGTCGACTTCGCCGCGTTCGACGCCGGACCCGCGGGTGCGGCCGACGCGACCGGCTCTGGAACCGACCGGGCGGCCACCGACGGAGGGAAGAATGGCCGTTGAATCCGACGTCGTCGTCGTCGGCGGTGGACTCGCCGGCGTCGCCTCCGCGCTCGCTGCCGCGAAGACTGGTGCGTCTGTCCACCTCATCACGCACAAGAAGAGCACGCTCCGGAACGCGAGCGGGCTCATCGACGTGCTCGGGTACGTCCCCGACGGGGCCGGCCCGCTGACCGACCCGTACGAGGCGTTCGACGAACTGCCCGAGGAACACCCCTACCGAATCGTCGGCGAAGACGCCGTCCGCGAGGGACTGGCGCTGTTCGACGAGGCGGTCGGGGACGCGTACCTCGGGTCCCACACCGACACGAACGCGCTGCTGCCGACCCACGGCGGGACGGTCAAACCTACGGCGCGGTACCCCGCGTCGTCCGCGGCCGGCCTGGCGAGCGACGACCGGGACCTGCTGCTGGTCGGCTTCGAGCGACTGACCGACCTGGACGCGCCGGTGGCCGCCGAGCACCTCGAGGCGGCGGGCGTCCCGTTCGACGCCCGCGGCGTCACGGTCGAGTTCCCCAAGCGGTTCCGGACCGACAGCAAGGTGACGCGGTTCGCCCAGGCGCTCGACGAGGACGAAGACGCGGGCGGGCGCGGCACCCGGGCGGCGCTCGCGGCCGCGGTCAAGCCGCACATCGAGGGAGCGTCCCGAGTGGGCTTCCCCGCCGTCCTCGGCGAGGACCACCCGGACGAGATCCGTGCGGACCTGGCGGCGGAACTCGGCGCCGACGTGTTCGAGGTGCCGATGGGACCGCCGAGCCTCCCGGGCAAGCGACTGGAGTACGCGCTGTACGACGCACTCGACGAGGCCGGCGTCCACATCTCCTACGGGAACCCGGTCGTCGACTACCGGGCCGACGGCGACCGCATCTCCGCGGTCGTCGTCAGCCGGAAGGGGGCGAAAATCGACTACGACGCCGAGCAGTACGTGCTCGCCACCGGCGGCACGATCAGCAAGGGCATCTGGTCCGACCGGGACAGCGTCGTCGAACGCGTCTTCGGCTGTCACGTGCCCCACTCGGACGACCGGTACGACTGGTTCGTCGACGGCGTGTACGACGACCAGCCCTTCTCGCGGTTCGGCGTGGTCCCCGGCGAGGACCTCCAGCCGCTCGACGCGGACGGGGTCCCCGAGTTCGAGAACCTTCGGGCCGCCGGCGCTGTGCTGGGCGGCGCGAACATCGCCAGAGAGAAATCTGGTAGCGGCGTCTCGCTCGCGACCGGTCACGCGGCCGGTCGGAGCGCAGGAGAACTAGTCTAACAATGAGCGACGCAGAATCACCTTCCGACGAGTACGAACCGGTTGAGGTGTTCCCGGAGGCGGAGAGTCTGGAGACGGACCTCCGCGTGGGGGCAGACAAGTGTAACAAGAACGCGAACTGCGAGGCCGAGTGTCCCGTCGCAGAGGTCGACGAGGACTTCCCCGGGCCGAAGTTCCAGGGCCCCGAGCAGTGGCGCCTGAAGCGGAAGGGCGACGAGATAGACGAGTCCGTGATGGACTGCTCGAACTGCATGCGGTGTGACACCGTCTGTCCGACGGGCGTCCCCCTGAGCCAGATGCACAACACGGCGCGGGGACAGTACGTCGAGAACCAGATGGACAAGCTCTCGCGGGAGTACATCCGCAACCGCATCCTCGCCAACTACGGGACGAGCGCCCGCCTGGCGAGCATGTTCCCCCGCACGGCCAACTTCTTCATGCAGAACAGCCTCGTGGCGAAGTTCATGGAAGTCGGCCTCGGCATCCCCAGCGAGCGAGACTTCCCGGAGTTCGCGACGACCACCTTCCGCGAGTGGTGGAAACAGCGCGGCGGGCCGAAAGTCGAGAGCGAGACCAAGCGCGTGGCCTACTTCCACGGGGACTACGCGAACTTCAACACGCCCGAGGTGGCGAAGTCGCTGGTGCGCGTCTACGAGTCGTTCGGGTACGAGGTGGCGGTCCCGCCACAGCGCTGTTCGGGGACGCCGATGTTCGCCAACGGGATGTTGAAAGACGCCCGCCGGTCCGCGGAGTTCAACGTGAAGTCCCTCTCGGAGATGATCGACGAGGGCTACGACATCATCGCCTCCTGTACCTCCTGTGCGCTCGCGTTGCGCCAGGAGTACCCCGAACTGTTCGACATCGACGACATCGAGCGCGTGTCCAACAACACGTACGAGGCCGTCGAGTACCTCCGCATCCACGAGGACCTGGAGGGCGCCCTCTCGGAGGCCGACGCCGTGGACCTGCCCGACATCGCCTACCACGCGCCGTGCCACGGGCGCAACCTCGGCATCGACCGGCAGGCGGTCGAACTGTTCCGCAACCTCGACGGGTTCGACGTCGAGGACGTCGGCGACTCGTGTTCCGGCATCTCCGGGACGTTCGGCTGGAAGACCGAACACTACGAGACGTCGATGGAGATCGGCGAGGAGATGTTCGACCACATGCGGGAGTCCAAGGCAACGAAGGGGATGACCGAGTGCCCGACCTGCTCCTCGCAGATGAACCACGGCACCGGCTACGACATCCTGCACCCGCTGCAGGTGCTCGAAGAGGCCCTGGTCTGACCGCCCCCGCGCCGAACGCGACCGGTCGGCCGCGGGTGGCGGCGTCCTGACACCGGGACGCGACCCGCGGCCGGGTGCCGTCTGTCTTTCTCACGCCTGTCGGAACGTCAGAACGAGGTAAACTTATTAGCGAGTGGCCACCCGGCTAGGCATATGGCAGACGATGTCGAAGTGGAGGCGCTGCACGAGGCGATATCGCGCATCGCCGAGCGACTCGACGACGAACAGCGGACGCTCACGGACCTCGACTCGGCAATCGGCGACGCCGACCACGGGAACAACATGCGCCGCGGGTTCAAGACGGTCCTCGAGAAGACCGAGGAGATGGACGGCGACCCGGCCGACGTCGTGAAGACCGTCGGGATGGCGCTGGTGTCGGAGGTCGGCGGCGCCGCCGGCCCGCTCTACGGCGGGTCCATCATGCACGCCAGCCAGGAACTCGAGGGCGGCATCACGGCCGAGACCAGCGTCGCGTTCGCCGAGGCGTACCTGGAGAAGGTCAAGGACCGGGGCGGTGCGAGCGTCGGCGACAAGACGATGCTCGACGCCATCACGCCGGCGGTCCACACTTACAAGAAGTCCATCGAGCAGGACGACCTGCCGCCGCTGACCGCCCTGGCGAAGGCGGTCGACGCGGCCGAGCGCGGCGTCGAGTTCACCGTCCCGCTTCGCGCATCCAAGGGGCGGGCGTCGTACCTCGGGTGGCGGTCGGTCGGCCACCAGGACCCCGGCGCCACCTCGACGCTGTTCATGATGGAAGAACTCCTCGACGTGGCCGAGGAGTACCTCGAGGGAGAAGTCGACCGCGACGCGACGTCGCCGACGGTTCCGAAAGAGGACGCGGACGAGGAGGCCTGAATGGTCGGACTCGTCGTCGTCTCCCACAGCGCCAGCGCGGCCGAGGGCATCTGTGAAATCGCCGCCCAGATGGGGTCCGGAAAGGCGTCTATCGTCCCCGCCGGCGGCGGTCCCGACGGGGGTATCGGGACGTCCGTCGACGCGATTCAGGACGCCATCGACGAGGCCGCGGACGACGAGGGCGCGGTGCTCCTCGTCGACCTCGGCAGCGCCGTGATGAACGCGGAGATGGCCCTCGAGATGACCGACCACGAGGTCGAAATCGCCGACGCGCCCATCCTCGAAGGGGCAGTCAACGCCGCCGTCGAGGCGGCCAACCCCAAGGGGACGCTCTCGTCGGTCAAGGAGTCGGCAGAGGACGCCCGCGAGTACCGGAAGCTGAATTAGGAGCCTACCAGTCCACCGCCCTGGAGACGGCCTTCTGCCAGGTCTGATAGCGGTCTGCGGCCGTCGCCGACTCCATGCGGGGCTGGAACGTCCGCCCGGCGCGCCAGTTGTCCTCCAGGTCCTCCAGCGTCTCCCAGTAGTCGACGGCGAGTCCTGCGGCGTAGACGGCGCCCAGTGCGGTCGTGTCGTCGACTTCCGGTCGAACGAGTTCCGACTGGACGACGTCCGCCAGCAGGTGCGAGAAGAAGTCGCTCGTGGCGGCCCCGCCGTCGATGCGGAACGTGCCCAGGTCGGCGTCGGCGTCGGCCAGCATCGCCCGCTTTACGTCCCGGGTCTGGTAGGCGATGGCCTCGAGCGCGGCGCGGACGATGTGTGCGCGGGTCGAGTCCTCCGACATCCCGACGACGGTCCCCCGGGCGTTCGCGTTCCAGTGAGGGGCGCCCAGGCCGGCCAGCGACGGGACCACGTACACGCCCTCGGTGTCTTCGACCGACCGGGCGAGCGTGCCCACTTCCGAGGTGTCGCGGACCAGGTCCACCCTCTCGAGCCACTCGAGGGCCGCGCCAGCGACGAATATCGGCCCCTCCAGTGCGTACCGGGGCGGTTCGCCGGCGCGCTGGTAGGCGACGGTCGTGAGCAGCCCGTTCTCCGACTCGACGGGCGTCTCACCGGTGTTCAGGAGGAAGAACGCGCCCGTTCCGAACGTGGTCTTCGCGTCGCCCGCGTCGAAGCAGGTCTGACCGAACAGCGCGGCCTGCTGGTCGCCCATGACGCCGGTGACGGGCACCGGGTCGTCGAAGTACCCGTCGAGGTCCGTCTCGCCGAACCGTTCGGGATGACTCGACGGTACCACCGCAGGGAGTATCTCTGGCGGAACGCGGAACGTCTCGAGGAGGTCCTCGTCCCAGTCCATCCTGTGCACGTCGAACAGCATCGTCCGCGAGGCGTTGGTCACGTCGGTGGCGTGCACTCCCGTGAGGTTGTACAGGAGCCAGGAGTCGATAGTCCCGAACATGACCTCTCCGGCCGTGGCGCAGTCCCGGAGCGTCGCGCAGGGGTCGCTCCCGGCGGGGGGGTCGGCGTTGTCGAGCAGCCACTCCACCTTGGACGCCGAGAAGTACGCGTCGGGTTCGAGTCCGGTCTTTCGCCGGAGGGTTTCGCCCGTCTCCGTATCTCGCAACCCCTCCACGCGGTCCTCGGTCCGCCGGTCCTGCCAGCCGATGGCGTTGTAGAGGGGGTCGCCCGTCGCGGCGTCCCACAGGAGGGCCGTCTCCCGCTGGTTCGCGACGCCGATAGCCGCAAGCTGGTCGGCCCGGATGTTCCTGGACGACAGCGCCTCCTGGGTTACGCGTTTGGTCTTCGTCCAGATCTCCTCCGGGTCGTGTTCGAGCAACCCGCTCTCTGGCTGTATCTGTTCGTGCTTCTGGTACGCCTCGGCGACCGGCTTTCCGTCGTGGTCGAAGACCATGAACCGCGTGCCGGTCGTACCCTGGTCGATAGCACCGACGTACGTTGGCGGCGGCATTCGTGGTACACCTCGCGTGCCCGGGACCTGACGGCGTCCACGTGCAGTTGTTCGACCCAAAGTCGGAGAGTGTCTTGAAAAATGTTTGTGTGAGCTAGCAGACGTCGGCCGCGGTCCCGGACGCCCCGAAATCCGCCTCACGCGGTCCGCTGTTCGGCTTCGAGGCGCTGGATACCGATGGTGACGACGACGCCTTCGACCTCCCACTCCTCGACCAGGTCGAACTCGCCGTTCTCGCGGGGGACGAATTCGGCCGTCCGGGTCTCCGTCGCGATGAACTCGCGGTGGTCGGCGACGAGGCCGTCGATTCGGTCGTCGTCCACGTCCAGCGCGGTCCGAATCTCCTCTTCGACGTCCAGGTCGAGTTGCTTGCGCATCTCCTGAATGCGACGGACGATGTCGCGGGCGTACCCCTCGGCTTCGAGTTCGTCCGTCAGGGTGGTGTCGACGTAGACGGTTCCACCGTCGAATTCGGCGGCGACGACTCCCTCGGGGGGTTCGGCCGTGTACTCGACCATCTCGTCGGTGAGTTCGTAGGACGCTCCCTCGACGGTGACCTCGTCCCCGACCTCGCTCCGCGGGCGCCCCTCGATTGCCCGCATCACCTTCTGGGCGTCGCCGCCGAAGGCCGGGCCGACGACGGACATCTGTGGCTCCGCGTACTCGACCAGTTCGTCGAAGGTTTCGGTCACGCCGACGCGGCGCGCGTTCACCCGGTCGGCGAACAGGTCCCGGAGGTGGTCGACGGCCTCCCGGACGTCCTCGTCGCCCGACTCGACGACGACTCTGGAGACTGGCCACCTGAGCTTGCGACCCCCGCGCTGGCGCGCGTTCGCGGCGGCTTCCTCGACCCGCCGGAGGACCGCCATCCTGTCTTCGAGGGCCGGGTCGTGGTACTCCTCGTCGACGGCCGGCCACGACAGCTGGTGGACCGTCGTGGCGCTCCCGTCGAGGTGCTGGTACACCTGTTCGGCCAGGAACGGCGTGAACGGCGCGAGCAGTCGGACCGACTCCAGCAGAACCGTCGAGAGCGTGGCGTAGGCGCCGCGCTTGGAGGCCGAGTCCTCCTCCTCCCACATGCGCTCTCGGATGGCCTTCACGTAGAACCGCGAGACGTCGTCGGTCACGAACTCCAGCAGCGTCGTGAGGGCGTCGTGTACTTCGTAGTCGTCCCACGCGTCGGCCATCTCGCCTTTCACCGTCTGGAGGCGCGAGAGGACCCACTCGTCGACGACGGTCAGGTCGCCGTCCGCCAGCGACGCCTCGGCCGGGTCGTAGCCGTCGAGTCGCATGTACGGGAGCGGGAACCGGAAGACGTTCCAGAAGATGTTGAGCGTCGCGCGCATCTCCTCCAGCCCCTCCCACTCGAACGAGAGGTCGACGCCCTGCTGGTCGTGCGAGAGCAGGTACGCCCGGAGCGGGTCGCGCCCGACGCGGTCGATGGCCTCGTGGGGCGTGATGATGTTCCCGAGGGACTTGGACATCTTCCGGCCCTCGCTGTCGTTGGCGAACCCGTGCATGAGCACCTGCCGGTAGGGCACCTCGCCCAGCGCTGCGGTTCCCATGCCCAGTTGCGACCAGAACCACCCGCGGGTCTGGTCGTGAGCCTCGACGATGAGGTCGGCCGGCCAGAGCTCCTCGAAGTCGTCCTCCTCCTGGGGGTAGTCGAGCGTCCCCCAGGTGGCCACTGAGGAGTCTATCCACACGTCGAACACGTCGGGGACCCGTTCGTAGGTGGTGCCGTCCTCGGTGATGGTCAGGGGGTCGACGCTCGGGCGGTGGAGGTCGATGGTGTCGGGGTCGACGTCCTGGTCGACCCGTTCGGCCAGCTCCTCGCGCGTGCCCACGACGATGACGTCCTCGTCGGTGATTTGGTCGGCGTCCTGCGGGACCCAGATGGGGAGCGGGATGCCCCAGTAGCGCTGGCGCGAGACGTTCCAGTCGGGGGCGTCCTCGACGAAGTTGCGGAACCGGTTGTCACGCGCCCACGAGGGGTACCACTCGCTGTCGTCGATGTTCGAGAGGAGTTCGTCCTTGACGTCCGTGACCGTGATGAACCACTGGTCGGTCGCGAGGAAGATGATGTCCGTGTCACACCGCCAGCACTGGCCGTACCGGTGTTCGTGGGTGCCGGAGGCCAGCAGCAGGCCCTTCTCGTCCAGGTCTGCGATGATGGCGTCGTTGGCGTCGCGGACGAACGTGCCCGCGTACTTCCCTGCGGCATCGGTGAACTCGCCGTTGCTGGCCACCGGCGAGAACACGTCGAGACCGAGTTCCTGGCCGCGTTCGAAGTCCTCCTGGCCGTGGCCCGGGGCGGAGTGGACGAGGCCGGTCCGGTCCGCCTCCACGTAGTCGGCGGTGTAGACCTCTCTCGCGCCCTCGAAGTCGGCGTGGTCCGGGACCTCCTCGGCGAGCGGATGGTCGTAGGTCCAGCCCACCATCTCCTCGCCGGACACCTCCGCTACCACCTCGTAGTCCTCGTAGCGGCCGCGCTTGAGGACGTCCTCGACGACGGCCTCGGCGACGTAGAGCACGTCTTGCTCGCCGTCTTTCTCGGCGCGGACCTTCTGGTAGGTCAGGTCGGCGTCGACGGCGACGAACTCGTTGCCGGGGATGGTCCACGGCGTCGTCGTCCAGATGACGAGCGAGCCCTCCCGGTCGGACAGGGGAAACCGGACGTAGATGCTCGGGGACTCTATCTCGTGGTACTCGACCTCGTTGTCGGCGATGGCCGTCTCGCACCGCGGGCACTGGTTTATCGCCCGCTTGCCCCGGCTGACGAGGCCGTTCTCGTGGACTTTCTCGAACGCCCACCAGGTGGCCTCCATGTACTCGGGTGAGATCGTCTTGTACGGGTCGTCCCAGTCCATCCAGGTGCCGATGGACTGGAAGTCCTCGTCCATGGTCACCCGGTTGCGCTCGGCGAACTCCTTGCACTTGTCGATGAACGCCTCCATCCCGTAGTCCTCGATGTCCTGCTTGGACTCGAAGCCGAGTTCCTCCTCGACTTTGACCTCGATGGGGAGGCCGTGCATGTCGTACCCCGGACGGTCGGTCACGTCGTAGCCGGACATCCGCTTGTACCGGATGATTGCGTCCTTCAGGGTCTTGTTCCAGGCCGTCCCGAGGTGCATCTGGCCGCTGGTGTACGGCGGGCCGTCCACGAAGAAAAACGACGGGTCGTCGGCGTGGGCCTCCTTCGCCGTCTCGTAGGCGTCGTGGTCGTCCCAGTATCCCCGGACCGTCGACTCGACGTCCTCCGGGGCGTACTGGTCGCTTACGTCTTCCATATGCGGGAGTAACTCTCGGCGTATATCAAAACGGTGGTCCGGGAGTGAGCGCTCCCGGCCGAATCGACGGGTGCGAGTCGGTCACGGGCTGGTTCCGTCCGCAGTCTCACTCACGTTCGCGTGACGCGGGTCCGGAGGGCCGCGCGCCCGCTTCAGAAGTCGGGCAAGTCGTCCGGCGGTTCGTACGCCGCCTCCCACGTGATGTAGGAGTCCTTGAGGACGTCGCAGACGGTCTGTCCCAGTTCGGTCAGGCACGCGTTGATGGTCGACACCTGGGACCACGTCTCCAGGTCCGGGTGGAGGTCTCGCTGCTTCCAGTTCTCGGGGATGCCCGGGGCGTGGTACCCGACGCGGTCCGCGAAGTCGTCCCAGAAGAAATCGAACTCCGCGAGGAGGTCCAGGTCCGCCACCACGCGCCACTCCGACCGGCCCATCGGCGTCTCTGCGGCCCACTCCTCGAAAGCCTCCGCCCAGGCGCCCTCGGCGAGCAGTTCGGCCAGTTCCTCGCGCCGGTAGTCGGCGTCCGCCGCCACGCTCACGTCGTCGTAGCTGTCGGGGTCGACACGCGAGAGCGGCGGAGGGTCCGGCGGCGACACGTCGAGGGGCATACCACAGGCGACGGTCCCCAGGCGCAAAATCCCGTCGCCGGCGGAGTCGGGCGGGCGGTCCCGCACGTGGAGACGCTCGCCTATAGCGTCAGTGGTCGAGGCGTTCGGCGACGGCTTCGAGCTGCGCGGCCTGTTCGTCGATGGCCGCGTCCCTGAGGCGTTTCTCCTCGTCGGTCGGACACTCCAGGTCGGGCACCGGCGTCGGCGTCCCGTCGTCGTCGAGTGCGACGAAGGTGAAAAAGGAGGCCGTCGTCTCCCGCAGGTCGTCGGTCCGGGGGTTCTCCGCGCGGACGTCGACTTTCACGTCGATGCTCGTCCGCCCCGTGTTGAAGACGTACGCCTGGACGACCGCCACCTCGCCGAGGTCGATTGGACTGATGAAGTCGACGTGGTCCATCGCCGCGGTGACAACCTGCCGGTTGGCGAACCGCATCGCGGCGATGCCCCCGCAGATGTCCATCCAGTGGAGGACGACCCCGCCCAGCGCCCGTCCGAGGTTGTTCGTGTCGTTTGGCAACAGCAGTTCGGTCATCTCGGTGTGCGATTCCGCGAGCGTCGCGCTGTCGGTCATGGTTGTTCCATGGCGGGC
>JBEPXT010000059.1:0-20106 GCA_041641795.1 Salinigranum sp. | reverse complement strand
AACTCGACGAGATGATGTACGAGGTGACGGAGGTGGCGAAGTTCCTCCTCGAAGTCGAGGGCGTCGACCTGGGCGTGGAGACGGAACTCGACGCCGAGGAGCGCATCTCCAGCGTGATGCGCGAGGTGCGCGAGGCCAGCACCGAACTCCGCGAGCAGGACGCCGGTACCGACGAGTGACGGCCGCTCGGCCCAGCCGGCTTCTCGGTCACTCGTAGGTCACGACGCGCGCCATCCCCGCCTCCAGGTGATACAGGTTGTGGCAGTGGAACAGCCAGTCGCCCGGGTTGTCGGCCACGAAGTCGAAACTCACCTGTCCCATGTGTCCCGGGACGACGACGGTGTCCTTGACGGCGTCGCCGACCTGGAAGAAGTGCCCGTGGAGGTGCATCGGGTGGCGCACGGGGCTCCGGTTGGCCATGTTCACCCGAACGTGGTCTCCCGGCTGGATTCGAAGGGGGTCCGCGTCGGGATAGGTCTGGCCGTCGATGGTCCAGGCGTACCCGTCGCGGCCGGGCGACAGCGTCAGGTCGAACGTCGTGTCGGGCGACCCGCCGACTCCCTCGACCGGTTCGAGCGCCGTCAGGTCGCCGTACTGGAGCTGACGCCCGCCGCCGCTCGGCGACGTGGGTGGCTGGTCTCCGGCGTCGCCGTACCGGAGCACGCCCCGCGCCGGGGGCTCGGAGCCCCGGGCGGAGGCGGCGAGAATCTCCCAGGCGCCGGGGTTGTCCGCTGTGACGATGGCGTCGTAGCGCTCGCCGGGGCCGAACGCGAACGAATCGACGGTCACCGGTTCGACCGGCCGCCCGTCCGCGTGGGAGATTTCGAACCGGTGGCCGCCGACGCCGACGCGGAACATCGTCGCGCTGCTCGCGTTGACGAACCGGAGGCGGACTCGCTCTCCCTTCGAGACGTCGAAGTCCGGCGCCGAGTCCGGGAGCTTCCCGTTCAGCAACAGCCCCTCGTACGGCGGCCGGTAGACGTTCGCCATGCCGCCCATGGGTCCGCCTCCGCCGCCCATAGGACCGCCGCCACCGCCGCCCATGGGACCGCCACCACCCATCGGGCCACCGCCTCCGCCGCCCATGGGACCGCCACCGCCACCCGTGGGACTCCTGGCCCCGCCGGTTCCTCCACTGCCGGAACCGGTGTCTTCTCCGGGCATTCGGGGTTCCTCCGGGAGGTAGTCGTCCAGGACGACCACGTACTCGCGGTCGTAGTCGACGTGCGGGTCCTGTTCCTCGACCACGAGTGGCCCGTGCAGCCCCCGGTCTAGCTGGAGCCCCACGTGGCTGTGGAAGAAGTACGTCCCGGCCGGTTCGGCGCGGAAGCGGTACTCGAACGACTCGCCGGATGCGACGGGCTCCTGGGTCACGTTCGGGACGCCGTCCACGGCGTTCGCGACCGGCAGCCCGTGCCAGTGTATCGTCGTCTCCTCCGGGAGCCGGTTCTGGAGCGTGACGCCGACGACGTCGCCCTCCGACGCGCGAACGACGCCGGCCGGGAACTCGCCGTCGTACAGCCAGTTCTCCGCGGACGCGTCGCCTCCCGGACTGACCGTCTCGGGCGAGGCAGTCAACTGGACCGCGGTGTCCGGTTCTTTCGACGGCGGTTCGCGGGGCGTGGTCGAGTTCCCGCCGGTCGCGTCGCCGCCGACCTCGGGGAGCGATTCGGCGCTCGACGCACAGCCGGCGAGTCCGGCGAGTCCCGTTCCGCCGAGTACCTGGAGCGCGCGCCGCCTCGATATGCCGTGTGAATTCTGTGTCATTTACGTCGGTGGTTGCGCATCGTCCGTCAACTAGAGTGTTTTGCTAATTATACACGACAATGAAACGTCAGAGGCTTACTTCTCACGGAGCTTCTGCGCTCGCTCCTCGAACTCCTCGTCGCTAATCTCACCGCGAGCGTACCGGTCCCGGAGCGTCTCCATCGCGTCGGGTTGGCTCGACGAACGAGTCGCGCTCGAATTCTGCCCGCTCACCGCACTCCAGAGTACGTACAGGACGAGACCCACGACGAGAAGGCCGACCAGCGGGCCGAAGAAGCCGAACGTCCACCCGCCGCCCATGCCACCTCCCATCTGGAGCACCTGGGGCACTATCATCGTATCTCACCGTTGGCACTGGTCGCTTAAGTATTGCATGGCCGATGAATTACTGGCGGGTCGGACGGACGTTCGCTCCTCGCGGACAGTCTGGAGACAGGACCGGGACCGACTGACGGTCGAAGGTTCCCGTCGCCGTTCCGGCGGTTGCCTCGGTCGTTTTCACCTCGGGGCTGGAGCGCCGCCGAAGGCGCGCGGACGCTGGAGCGCCGCCGGTTACGCGTCCTCTGTCACGTCGTCCTCTGCTGCGTCATCCCCTGTCGCGTCGTCCGTCTCGACCGCGTCGTCGTCGGGGAACAGCGCGTCCGGGTCCTCCTGGGTGAACACGACCCGCTGGTCGTCCGAGAGCGGACGGACGTAGGTTCGAAGCGTGCCGTCCTCGCCAGCGCGTTCGAGCATCTTCTCGGCGCGGGCGACGGCGTAGTAGACGGGAACGAACACCGCCTGCCGGGTCTGCTCCGACCGGTTGACGACGACCAGGAACACGACGCCGCCCTGCTGGGCGCGGTAGGACTCGTAGCGCTCGAACTCGGCGTCGGCGACGACCGACTGCAGGCGCTCGAACTCCTCGCCCTGGACCACCACGTCGAAGCCGACGCGCCCGTCGTCCGTCTCCGACTCCGCCGGCGGGAGCGGCGTGACGTCCCCGGGGTGCAGTTCGATTGTCTCCCAGCCCTCCGCCCGGTAGTCCGCGGCCGTCGACGCCATGTCCTCGAGCACGGCCTCCCAGGCGCCCATGCTGCCGGTCAACGGATGCCCGTCCATACCTCCAGTCGTCCGGCACGGGGGGAAAAACGTTCGCATCGGGCGCGGTCGAACCTGCCGTCCGTCCCGCGGCCGCCCTCACGCACGATTGAAAAGGTATTAACGCGTGAACCTTGCACTGTGTGGTAATGCCTCCCCTGCTTTCGATTTCCGACCTTCGGACGCAGTTCGCCACCGACCGCGGCCGGGTGAAAGCCGTGGACGGGGTGGACCTGACCGTCCACGAGGGAGAGACCGTCGGTCTCGTCGGCGAGTCCGGTAGCGGCAAGAGTGTCACAGCGCTGTCGGCGATGGGTCTCGTCGACGACCCGGGCGAAATCGTCGACGGGGAGGTGGCCCTGCAGGCGCCGGAACTCGCCCAGGAGTTCCGGGCGCAGTACTCGAACCCGTCGTTCGTGGACGGCGACGTCGTCGACCTGACCGCCGCGCCGGAGGAGGCGCTTCGCGCCGTCCGGGGCGGGTCGATGAGCATGATCTTCCAGGACCCGATGACCTCGCTCAACCCGGCGCTCACGGTGGGCGAACAGGTCGCCGAGAGCCTGCGCCTCCACCAGTTCGGCGGCCGCCGGAAGGACACCTGGTTCAACGCTCTCCGGGAGATTCTCCCGAAACTCGGCGACGAAGTCGACGAGGAAGTCGTCGAGCGCACAGTCGAGGTGCTCTCGGAGGTGGGCATCCCCGAACCGACCGCACGGGTCGACGAACACCCACACGAGTTCTCCGGCGGGATGCGCCAGCGCGTACTCATCGCCATCGCCCTCGCGTGCCGGCCGGACCTGCTCATCGCCGACGAACCGACGACGGCCCTCGACGTGACCATCCAGGCGCAGATTCTCGACCTCATCAACGAGCTACAGGAGGACCTGGGCATGGCCGTGCTGATGATAACTCACGACCTGGGCGTCGTCGCGGAGACCTGCGACCGCGTGGCAGTGATGTACGCGGGCGAAATCGTCGAGGAGGGGCCGGCCGAGGAGATATTCGCCAACCCGTCGCACCCCTACACGTACGCGCTCCTCGAGTCGATTCCGACGGAGGACAAGCAGCGCCTGACCCCCATCGAGGGGAACGTCCCGGACCTCATCGACATGCCCGAGGGCTGTAACTTCGCGCCGCGCTGTCCGTGGGCGACAGACGAGTGCGTCCAGGGCGAGATTCCCTACCTCCAGCACGGCCCCGAGGACGTCGACCACCGCTCGAAGTGCATCCTCCAGTCGTTCGACGAGAGCGAGTACGGGAGCGACGACGACCTGCGGAACGTCGACCACGAAATCGGCGAACCGCTCCTCGAGGCCCGGAACCTGAAAAAGCACTTCTCCCGCGCCGAGGGGCTCCTCGACGAGTGGCTCGGGTTCGCCCCCAAGAGCGTCAAGGCCGTCGACGGGGTGGACCTGACCGTCTACGAGGGCGAGACGCTGGGACTGGTCGGCGAGTCGGGGTGCGGCAAGTCCACGACTGGTCGGACCGTCCTCCGCCTGCTGGAGGCGACGGAGGGGAAGGTAGTGTTCGCCGGGACGGACCTGACCGACCTCGACCGCGATGCCCTCCGCGAGAAGCGCCGGGACATCCAGATGATATTCCAGGACCCGATGTCGAGTCTGGACCCCCGGATGACCGTCGGGGGCATCATCGCCGAACCGCTGAAGATTCACGACCTCCCGGCCGAGGACCCGCCGGACGGGACCTCACGCCGCGAGCAGCGCAAGGAGCGCGTCGACGAACTCCTCCGGGCCGTCGGCCTCGAACCCAGGCAGGCCAGCCGGTACCCCCACGAACTCTCCGGGGGCCAGCGCCAGCGGGTCGGCATCGCGCGGGCGCTGGCGGTCGACCCCGACTTCATCGTGGCCGACGAACCCGTCAGCGCCCTGGACGTCTCCGTCCAGGCCCAGATTCTCAACCTCATGGAGGACCTCCAGGAGGAGTTCGGCCTCACGTACCTCTTCATCGCCCACGACCTCTCGGTCGTCCGCCACATCTGCGACCGCATCGCGGTGATGTACCTCGGCGAAATCGTCGAGGTTGCACAGACCGAGGAACTGTTCGCGGACCCGAGACACCCGTACACGGAGGCGCTCCTCTCGGCAATCCCCGACCCGGACCCGACCGTCGAGAAAGACCGCATCCTGCTGGAGGGCGACGTCCCCTCGCCCATCGACCCGCCCTCCGGGTGTCACTTCCGGACGCGGTGTCCGAAGGTCATCGCCCCCCGGGACGTCGACATCGACCAGGCGGCCTACCGCGAGGTCATGACGGTCCGCGAGCGCATCGGCGACCGGATGATAGACGTCGAGGCCGCGCGCGAGTCGGCCGCCGCGCCGGCGACCGACGGCGGCGCGGCCGTCGAACGGGCCGACCCCGGTGAAGACGCCGTGGTTGCCGCCCTCTACGACCGCCTCTTCGAGGAGGAACTGACGGGGGAGAACCGGACCGTCGTGGAGGCGGCGCTCGCCGACCTGGCCGCCGACGAGTGGGACCGCGCCGCAGAGCGACTCCGCGAACGGTTCGAGAGCGTCTGCGAGCGCGTCCCGCCGGAACTCGGGGAGTCGTCCCACCCGGCCGCCTGCCACCTGGTGAGAGACTGAGCCCCGGACGAGAACGCTACGTGTCCGACGGTCAGGTCTCGTTCGATTCGGCTGTTCGGACTCGTTCGATTCGACTGGCCGGTCTGTTAAATCGGCACCGTAATGATGCGATATCTGCTGGCGCGCGCGAGCATGAACGCTCGACGAAACCCCCTGGTTCGGGGCGAAATGTCGGTTTAATTCAACCGATTTCCGGCGGTAACACCCGGATTTACCGGAGGTTTTGGGGGGTGGTACCCCATAACATCGGGGCAAATCGTTACCTTTAGGTTACAGTTCGCGGTCCAATCTCGGTATGTCCGACAAGCTGGACAGACGGAGTTTCCTGAAAGCTGCTGGTGGTGCTGCTGCGGCAGCGACGCTGGCTGGATGCGCTGCCGAACCAGGCGGTGACGGCGGTGGGGGCGACGGAACGACGGCCTCCGGCGACGGCGGCGGAATGGACGGGACGGAGACCCAGTCCGACGGCGGCGACGGCGGCGACGGCGGTAGCGGCGGGGTGCTCACCTACGCCCGCGGGAACGACTCGGGGACGCTCGACCCGCAGGCGACCACGAGCGGCGAGGACGTGAAGGTCACGAACCAGATATACGACCAGCTCATCATGTTCAAGCCGGGGGAGACGTCCCTCCGGAAGGGGCTGGCGACGGACTGGAGCCTCGAGGGGACCACGGCCACCCTGACTCTCAGGGAAGGCGTGACGTTCCACAACGGCGAGGAGTTCACCGCCGCCGACGTGGTGGCGACCTACCGCCGGTTCGTCGACCCCGAGTACGAGTACTACGCCGGCGACGACTACCGCTCGGCGTACGGTCCGTTCACGCTCGGCAACTGGATTTCCGAGGTGAAGACGAACGGCGACTACGAGCTCACGATGGAGCTCACCCAGAAGTACGCGCCGTTCCTGCGCAACCTGGCGATGTTCGCTGCCTCTATCCTCTCGGAAGCGGCCATCCAGGAGAAGGGGCAGGGCCTCGCCCAGGAGCCGGTGGGCACCGGCCCGTTCCAGTTCGTCAACTGGGACACCGGCAACCAGCGCATCCGGCTCGAAGCCTACCCGGACTACTGGGGAGAGACGGCCAAGGTCAACGAGGTGGTGTTCACGGCCGTCGGGAGCAACACCACCCGCGCCCAGACGCTGGACAGCGGCGACGCCGACATCATCGACGGGCTCGGCGCCCAGGCGTCGAAGATCGTCGAGAACTCGTCGAACGCCAAGCTCGTCTCCCAGCAGGGTATCAACGTCGGGTACATGGCGTTCAACATGGCGGGCCCCGAGCCCTTCCGGGACAGGCGGGTTCGCCAGGCAATTAGCCACGCCATCAACACGCAGGCCATCGTCGAGCAGATCTTCAAGGGCATCGCGGTAGAGGCCAGCCAGCCCATCCCGAGCAACGTGATGGGCTACAACGAGAACCTCGACCCCTACCCGTACGACACGGAGAAGGCACAGAGCCTGCTCGACCAGACGGACTACGCCGACGGGTTCAGCTTCGAACTGGCCACGTTCAAGAACCCGCGGACGTACAACCCGTCGCCGATTCAGGCCGCACAGACGGTCAAGTCGAACCTCTCCGACATCGGCATCAACGTCAGCATCAACCGCCAGGAGTTCAACGCCTTCCTGGACTACACGAACCAGGGGAAACACGACGCCTGCTTCCTCGGGTGGATGACCGACAACGCCGACCCGGACAACTTCTTCTACGCGCTGTTGCACCCCCAGGTGCCCGACAGCGCGCTGACGGAGGGCCAGGACTGGGTCGGCTTCGACGCCGAGGGGTTCAACACGCTCAACGTCGCCGCCTGGGCCAACCGGGAGTACATGACCCTGGTCGAGGAGGCACAGACCACCTACGACGAGAACACGCGCGCCCAGAAGTACAAGCAGGCCGCGAAAATCGCCCACGACGAGGCACCCTGGGTGTTCATGGACCACGCGAAGGAACTCCGCGGCGTCGGGAACAGCGTCAGCGGGTTCGTCCTCGCGCCCATCAGCGGGCCGTTCCTGAACCTCGTCAGCCTCTCGTAGGCGGACGAACCTCGTCACTCTCAAGTAGGCCGACGATAGCTCCTTCAGTATGGTTTCGAAGCGTTTTCTCATCAAACGCCTGCTGTTGCTGGTCCCGGTGCTGTTCGGGGTGGCCACGCTCGTGTTCGCCATCCTGCAACTCGCGCCGGGGGACCCCGCGCGGGTGTTCGCGGGACAGCGAGCCTCGGCGGCGCAGGTCGCCCAGGTCAGGGCGGAACTCGGTCTCGACGACCCGATATGGGTCCAGTACGGTCGGTTCCTGCTGGACGTCGCGACGCTGGACCTCGGCCAGTCGTACATCATCCAGCGCGGGACGTCCGTGGTCCGCATCCTCCGGGCCCGCCTGCCGGTCACGCTGGAACTCGCAATCTACGGCCAGATCATCGGCATCGTGCTGGGCATCCCGCTCGGGGTTCTGTCGGCGGTCAAACAGGACACGCTGACCGACCACCTCACCCGGGTCGGGGCCCTCACGGGCATCAGCGTGCCCATCTACTGGAGCGGACCGCTGCTCATCCTGCTGTTCGCCCAGATGCTCAACGTGCTGCCGGCCAGCAACCGTATCGCCTCGGAGTTCGACCCCCAGGTCATCACGGGCCTCATCACCGTGGACACGTTCGTCGCGGGCATCCAGACCGGTAGCTGGGGCGCGTTCGCGTCCGCCGTCGCCCACATGGCGATGCCGGCGGCGGTCATCGGCGTCTACTCGATGGCGCTCATCTCGCGGATGATGCGCTCGTCGATGCTGGAGGTCATCCGGCAGGACTACATGCGAACCGCACGCGCGAAGGGGCAGGGTGCGAAGATAACCATCATGAAACACGGGTTCAGGAACGCGCTCATCCCCGTGGTCACGGTCATCGGTATCCAGTTCGGCACCCTCCTCGGGGGCGCCGTGCTCACCGAGACGGTGTTCGGCATCGGCGGCATCGGGACGATGCTCGTCCGGGCCATCGAGGTCGGTGACTACCAGCTCGTCCAGGGTACCGTCCTCGTGTTCGCGTTCCTGTTCACGCTCGTGAACCTCGGCGTGGACCTGACCTACTCGTATCTCGACCCGAGGATCGAACAATGAGCACGGAAACCCAGACAGCCGACCGGTCGCGCCGCGGGCTCTTCGACCGCCTGCGCGCCTCGCCGTTCGTCTCGGACCTCCTCTCGAACCGCCTCGCAGTCACCGGCATCGCCATCATCCTCGTCGTCCTCGTCATCGCCATCATCTCGCGGGTCACCTTCGACGTGGCGGCCCTGCGCCAGTCGCAGTTCGGCGTCAATCCGAGCCTGGCCCCCCCGAGTGCGGCACACCCGTTCGGGACCGACATCCAGGCCCGGGACATCTTCGAGCGGACGATGTACGGCGCGTGGCTGGCGATGAAGTTCGGAACCGTCACCGTCGGCATCTCGACGGCCGTCGGCGTCGGCTTCGGCGTCGTGGCCGCCTACTACGGCGACATCACGGACAACGTCATCATGCGGACGATGGACGTCCTGCTGTCGTTCCCGTCGCTGCTGCTGGCCCTGGCGCTCGTGGCCATCTTCCCCGACGAACTCGGCCTGTGGCGCGCCGTCGCCGCGCTCACGCTCGTCTACACCCCGCGGTTCGCCCGGGTCGTTCGCGGAGCGGCGCTGAAGGTGCTCGAAGACGAGTACGTCGACGCGACGGTGGCCCTCGGGGCCAAGGACCCGCGGGTGCTCGTCCGACACGTCATGCCCAACTGCCTGGCGCCGATTACGGTCCAGAGCACGCTCAACTTCGGGCTGGCCATCATCGACCTGGCGGCGCTGTCGTTCCTCGGCTTCGGGGCCGAGGCCGGGTCCCCCTCGTGGGGACTGATGCTCGCCAACGGCGTGAACCAGGGACTGCTCACCGGCGAGTGGTGGTGGTCGTTCTTCCCCGGCTTCTTCATCGCGCTGACGGTGCTCGGGTTCAACCTCCTGGGCGACGGCATGCGCGACGCCCTGGACCCGCGGATGCGGGAAGCCGTTGACTGACGGCGCGTCCGCGGCCGCTCCGTTCGGCCGGCGGGCGCGCCTCGTCGCCGCCGCCGTCGGCGCTGGATTCGTCGCGGGGAGCGTCGGGTTCGCGGGCGGACTCCTGGTTTTCAGCACCTCCCCGCGCGAGGCGAGCACGCTCGTGTTCCTCCTGGGCACGCTGGCGTTCGGGTTCGGCATCCTCGGGTGGTCGGGGTCGATTCTCGCGGGGGAGGGCTTCGCGAACATGCAGCGATACATGGACTCTCCGACCGACTGGACCGAGCGCAAGTCCCGGCGGGCGATGGCCCGCGTCGGCGGGTTCGGCGCGGGCGCGATGGCGGCCGCCGTGCTCATCGGGACGGCCCTGGGCGTCTGAGGCGCTCGTCCGTCCCGTCCAGCAGTTTATATTCGGTGACCCGACCAGACCCCCTATGCGATAGCGAAACTGCCCCGGGGCGGGTCGCGGGAGCGCGGTTCGTCGCTCCGGGGAGCGCAGAACCGCCTGTCAGCTACACGCCAGTGCGCCCGCCAGCGACTGCCACGGGTCGCGTCGGTGGCCGCTACGAGGCGCGTCGCTGAACCGCTACGGAACGCGCCGGCGGACCGCCACGGGTGGCGATCCAGGACCGCCGAGTACCGATTCGGCGCTCAGGCGGCGTCGCGGACGTTCCGTCCCGTCGTCTCCGCGAACCGTTCGCCCTCGTCGGTCCGCTCGTAGACGACGCGTCCCCGGACCATCGTCCACTCGGGGAAGACGCCGTCCCGACCCTCGAACGGCGTCCAGTCGCACTTCGAGTGCAGGTCGGCGCCGCGAATCTCGCGGGTCGCGTCGGGGTCGAACAGCACCAGGTCCGCGTCCCTGCCGGCCTCCACGAGTCCCTTCCGCGGCAGGTCGAAGATGCGCGCCGGGTTCCGCGCCACCAGGTCGCGGACTCGCTCGTAGGTGAGTCGCCCGCCGCGGGCGGTTGCCAGCAAGAGCGGCAGCATCGTCTCGACGCCCGGAACGCCGCTCGGTGCGTCCCAGAGCGACGCCTCTTTCTCCTCGCGGGTGTGGGGCGCGTGGTCCGTGGCGACGACGTCGACCGTCCCGTCGGCGACGCGCTCGAAGACGGCTTCCCTGCGGCGCTCGTCGCGGAGGGGCGGATTCATCCGGCCGTACGTTCCCAGGTCCGGCAGGTCGTCCCGAGAGAGAAAGAGGTGGTGAGGCGTCACCTCGCAGGTCGCACCGCCAGCCGCGGCGGCGTCGATTCCCTCCGGCGTGCTCGTGTGGGCGACGTGGACGTGCGCGCCGTGCCCCGTTCCCACCTCGACGGCCCGTTCGACGGCCGCCGCCTCCGCGGCCACGGTCCGGTACGCGCTCCAGCGGTCCGCGTCAGCCTCGCGTCCCGGCCCGCCCGCGTCGCTGCCGAGTAGCTCCTCGTCGAACAGGGAGGCGTCCTCGGCGTGGACGGTCACCGGCACGTCGGCCGCGGCGGCGCGTTCGACGGCCGTCTCGAACAGCGACGCGTCGATGCCCATGTCGCCGGTCGAGTCGGCAAGGAACACCTCGCCCAGGGCGAACAGCGGGCGGTCGAACAGCGTCTCGGGGTCCCAGTCGGGCGTCACGCCCCCGTTGATGCCGTAGTCGACGAGCGAGTCCCGCGCCAGGGACGCCTTGGCGTCGAACGCCCCGCCGGTCGTGGTCGGGGGGTCCGTGTTCGGCTGGTCGACCACGGTAGTCACGCCGCCGGCCGCGGCGCTCCGCGACCCGGTCTCCCAGGTCTCCTTGTGCGCGTATCCGGGCTCGCGGAAGTGGACGTGGACGTCGATGGCTCCCGGCAGCAGGAGTCGGCCGCCGGCGTCGACGACCCGTTCGTCCTCCCCGGGACCGAGGCTCGGTTCGACCGCGTCGATGCGTTCGCCCTCGACGCGGACGTCTCTGGTTCGCCCGTCGGCCAGGGTCGCGCCCCTGATGAGCATACGCCCTCTGCCACGCCCCGGGGCCTAAGTCTCGCGGTCCGCCGGCGCCTCGTCGACGCTGCCGTCGGGGCGCACGCGTGCGGCAGTCGGCGTGGGGTCGTCCACGAACGCCCACGCGAGGGCGGCGACGACGGCGTCGGGGTCGTCCGGCCCACCCGCCAGCGCGACGCTCCCGACCGACGCCGGGTCGAACGGGACGTCGAGAGCCGGATAGACGTCCGTCAGGACGTCTCGAATCGCCTCGTCGTCGCCCACCACGACGACGCCGGCGACCAGCGCCGCCCCCCGGCGGATTCGCTGAGCGATACCCGCTATCTTCCCGCCCGCCTGCACCGAGTGGTCGCCGGGGCAGAACGAGTCCGGCGGTTCGCCCGGTTCGGCGTCGACCCCGAGTCGAGCCAGCGCCCGGCACACGCCGTCGACGGCGTCGTCGTAGCGCTCGTCGAGCCCCGTCCTGAGGTCCGGGACAGGAACGGTGTGGGCGAACGCGACGGTCCCGCCCGTGTACGCGACCGCCCGCCCGCCGACGCTCCGCTGGACGGCCGGGAACCCGTGGCGCTCCGCGGCCCGTCTCGCCTCGTCGTACCCCGGTGCGGACGCGTCTCGCCGCCCGAACGCCACCTGCCTGTGTGGCGTCCAGGCGCGAAACGCCGGTTCGCCCGTCTCGGCGGTCCGGGCCAGCATCCGTCCCGTCGCTTCCCTGTCGGTGGTCGGGTCGCGGGCCCGTCCCCGGAGGATTCGCATGGTCTCCGGAACGGGGGCAACCTATCTAAGTCCCCCGCCCCGCGGGGGCCGGGGGTTCCGGTCGTGCCCGGGTCAACCCGACGCGGCTAAACGCCCTGGCACCGAGGCGCACCCATGGTCACGCTCCCGGGACGGGTCGTCGAACGGTACCGCCGGTTCACGCTGTACAACTCCCCGTACCCCGCCCACGACCGGGGGCACGCGGTGGACCTCTACCCGGAGACGAACGACGGTCTCTCGCCCGTGTCGGGCGTCGTCCGCGACACGAGGACCGTCCGGGCGCCGTCGAAGCCGTACGCCGACGACCTGGAGCACCTGATTCTCGTCGACGTGGACGGACCGCCCGAACTGCTCGGGGGACGGGAGGGACTCGTCGCGCGCATTCTCCACGTGAACCCGGCGGTCGAACCGGGCGACCGCGTGACGGTCGGCGACGCCCTCGGACCGATGGTCCGGTCGGGCTTCTTCGCACCCTGGGTGGACAACCACGTCCACCTCGGCTTCCGCCGCCCCGACCAGCACCTGTATCGCGCCGGGGGGTCGCTCCCGCTCTCGGTGTCCGTTCCGCTCACGCCTCTCTCCTGGGACGGGACCGGTCGGGTCGCCGACGCCGGCGACACGTTCGTCGTCCTCGACGCGCCGGCCCATCCCGCACCCGGGGAGTCGTTCGTCGGCGTCGCGTCGGACGAGGGAGCGGTCCTTGACGGCGGCCTCGTCCACTACCGGGGCGGCGGCGTCCTCGACGGCCCCCGGGAGACGGTTTCGCTCCTCGGCACGCCCCTCGGCGCAGCGTCCGGGCGGGACCTGGCGTGGTCCGACCTCGCCGTCCTGGCCAACGGAACCCGGATAACGGGCCTCTCGCTGTTTCTCGCACGCGACGAAGCCTTCGGTGCGAAACTCGTCTGTCCGGGTCACGAGTTCTCTGTCGGCGAGCCGATAGAGGTGTCACTGCGACCGACCGACGACCCGACCGTGCTCTCCTCGGGGTAGCCGGCCGGGTCGTTGGTGGTCCGCCCGGTCCAATCTCTGTCGCGGTCGTCGTCCCGATTCCGCCCTGTTGGTTTCACTACCGCTTCTCGGGTATTCGAATGTGCACTGAGATATCTTGCCTCTACGGACCGTTCGAAACACGAGAACGCGCGAAGGTGCGGTGATTATCCGGCCAACCTATCGATTCGGCCGCCGAGTGGGTGTGAGCGACCCCGGTGGAAGGGACCCGACGGAAGTCGTAGGGAGTCGGTGACCGCTGTCGATGGGTCGGTGGCCGGACTCTCCGACGACGAGGTACAGTTTAGACCGGCCGCTGCGTCGCGCCCCAACGCTGTCTATCTCGCGACGACCGATTCGCTGCAGAGGTACGGTCGTATCCGAGTTTCGAACGTCTTTCAGAAACCACGGTGTTTGGTCTGTCGCCCGTTTCGGGGCCACGTCGGGAACCGGGAGCCAGGGCAGACAGGAGAGAATACCACCGGTTCCCACGGTAGTCCCTACCGATACCTCCCGTGGCACCCCTTCGACTTCTGGTGAATTTGAATTCTCAACCACTGAGAACATCGCCATAGCTTTATTCAATGCCTCGATAATACATTTCTATATAAGGACAGACGATGGCAACCAGACAACTCGAATCACAAATTTTCGGCCGAGAGGTATCGTTCACGTACTCCGAGACCTGGGTGGGGTACTCACTGTTAGGACTGCGCGTCATTATGGGCTGGTCGTTCTTCTACGCCGGAATCACGAAGGTAATCAACCCCAATTGGAGCGTCCGCGGCTTCCTGCTCCACGGCATCCCGGAGGGGAACCCCTTCGGTCCCATCTGGGTGACGATGGCCAACGATTGGGCCTGGTTGCTGACGCCGTTGAACCAGGTCGGGTTGACGCTCGTCGGGCTCGCGCTGATACTCGGGGCCTTCGTCCGCTTCAGCGCGTTCTGGGGTGCGATAATGATGCTGTTCTACTGGGCAGCCGCACTCCCGCTGGCGAACGGGTTCATCATCGACGACCACATCGTCTACGCGCTGTTGCTCTTCGGCCTCGGTGCGTTCGGCGCCGGGCGAATCCTGGGACTCGATAGCTGGTTAGAGAACACCGACGTCGTACGGAAGAACCCGAGACTCACGCTGTTCCTCGGGTAGCCCGCTGCGGACGCCCGTCCCACCGACTCGGGACGGCCCCACACCAAAGATAGAGACATCGACAACTGCCAATTTATGAAAACTCCATTATGTGTTTGAACTGCGACCAGTGCGCTACAAACGGAACACAGACGCTCTGAAATACGATTTTCCGCGGATATGCAGATGTTCTTCGAAGAAACGGTAAAGATATAATCATAATACGATTGTTGTCAGTTAGCGGCAGATATATCTGGGGGTGTTCCGTACATCCGCCATGGACGACGACGATTCAACGGTATCTTCGAAGCTCAAGGACACGCTGCGGCGACACCGTCGGGGCAGCCAGTCCGACGGGACGCTCGTGTTGAGCGAACAGGAGGGGTACGTCGGCGACACGGTCACGCTCAAGGGACGGAACTTCCCCGCCAACGAGGAGTACGACGTTCTCTGGAAGTCGGCCGAGGGGCGGTGGGGCGTCCTGCAGGCCAACGAGATCGTCGGCCCGCAGTACCAGCCCCGGACGGACACGATACTGACCGTCCAGACGGACGGCTCGGGTCAGTTCGACGAAGAGTGGCGGGTCCAGAAGGACTACGGAGGCGCCCACCGCATCGAGGTGACAGACGGCGAGGAGACCCTCGCACAGGCGGAGTACACTATCACACCGTGGTTCGAACTCGACCGTACAGAGGCCGAGATGGGCGAGGCGTTCACCATCACGGGCTACGGCATCGGTCCGAACGTCGTCACGAACAACTACCAGGTCACCTGGGACAACGGCAACATGGGGTTCATGACGGGCGTGATGAACCGCGGAACCGGGACGGCGGAGATTCGAGCCGTCGGCCCGCCAGGGAAGCACGTCATCCAGGTCTGGCGAAACTACCGGGGGGTCCCCTACCTCCAGAACAACACCCAGTCGCCGTACGGCCCCGTCGCAGGTGGCCGTCAGTACTCCTGGACCGTCACGGTGACCGAGCCCGAATCGAAACCGCGGACGGCGTGGGTCGACGGACTGCTCAACGAGAATCCGATCAGCGTCCACTACCCGGAGCTGGACGAGGAGACCGACGCCGAACTCGAAATCTCGCCGAAGTCCGGGCAGCCGGGAACGACGGCGTTCCTCACCGGATCGAACTTCCCGGCCAACACGGAGGTCGACCTCATCTGGTACCGGCACGAGGGCCACCGCGTGAAAGGGATACCGATCACGCCGGAGCCGAAGTACGACATCCTCCCCACCGTCGCCACCGACGAGGACGGCCAGTTCCAGCTCGAGTTCGAGATTCCGCCGGAGGAGGGCTCGACCAGACCCATCACCGCCGCGGTCGACGGCCGAGAAATCGCCGTGACGGGATTCATGATGCAGCCGTCCATAGAGCGGTTCGAACCCACGAGCGGCCCGGTCGGGACGCCCATCGAAGTCGACCTCTCGGGCATCGGGTGGACGATATACGAGAACGCCCCGTTTTTCGTCTACGACAACAAGCCGCTGGGCTACGTCTGCGGAACGGCCGGCGACGACAAGGAGGGCGTCGTCGAGGCCGAACTGACCGCGGCCGGCGAGCCGGGATACCACTTCATCGACATCTACCCGAGCCTCTTCGACATGCGGGAAGACGACCCCGAGTTCGACGTCAGACCGCACCTGTCGTACCTCGACAACCACCCGATGCGACCGCTCCCGGCCATGCACCTGACCTTCGAGGTCACCGAGGAGTAGCCCGTCTCGGTCCGCACCGTTCTCGGTCAGCGGTCCCCGCCTTACCGACAGACCCAGTTACCGACGGCCCCAGTACACGACGAAGATGACTCTCGACCTCACACTCGCCTGCCACGATTACGAATGGACCAAGCCCCTCTGGGACGGGCGCGTCGAACCTCAGGGCGTCGACCTCACGACCGTCAACTACCCGAACCCGGTGCGGTTCTCGCGGATGGTGCGCAACCTGGAGTTCGACGCCTGCGAACTGTCGATGGGAACGTACCTCGCCTCGCGGGCTCGCGCCGACGAGTTCCCCTTCACCGCGATACCCATCTTCCCGTTTCGCAAGTTCCGGCACGCGTACATGTACAGACGCCAGGACGCCGGCATCGACTCGGTCGACGACCTCGAAGGCAAGCGAATCGGCATCGTCAACTGGCAGACGACGACCGGCATCTGGCAGCGCGGCATCCTCGCGGACCAGTACGGCCTGGACACGAGGTCGGTGGAGTGGGTCGCCGGCGGGTCCGAAATCGTCGACGTCGAGGTGCCCCCCGGCTACGACGTGGAGTATCTCGGTCACCAGGGGAGTACCATCGGTCTCCTCGAGGAACTGATCGCCCGGGGCGACATCGACGGCATCTTCCACCCGGTCGACTCCAGCGTGGAGAACGCAGAGCGCCTGTTCCCCGACGCGAAGACCGTCGAACAGGAGTACTACCGCGAGACTGGCATCTTCCCCATCATGCACGCCATCGTCCTCAGGGACGACGTCCTCGCCGACGACCCCTGGGTCGTCCAGAAACTCTACGACGCCTTCGAGTCCGCGAAGGAGACGGGGCTGACGGCGCTGGACCGTCCCCGCGAGTTACCGCTCGTGTGGGCTGACGTCTACGCCGACGAACAGCGAGCGGTCATGGGCGAGGACCCCTGGGAGTACGGCCTCACCGACGGCAACGTCACGGCCGTCGAGACGCTCGTCGAGTACGCACACGACCAGGGCGTCGCCGCCGAGCGGTACGACATCGGCGACCTGTTCGCCACCGACTACCTCGACACCGCCTACTACGAGTAGTATGCCCCCGCACACCGACCGATTGATGGAGACGGACGCGACGACGCTGTCCCGCGCGCGGGCGCTCCTCGAGGAGGGTCGGGACGCGGTCCTCGCAACCGTCGTCGCCGTCGACGGAACCGCCTACCGACGCCCCGGAGCCAAGATGGTACTCACCCGCGACGGTAACGGCGTCGGCGGCGTCGCGACGCCCTGTCTCGAGGCCGAACTGGCGGCGGCTGCTCGGACGGTGCTCGCGGAGGGACGACCACGCGTCGAATCGTACACCGCCGCGACGGACGAGGCGGTGTGGGGGCTGGCTACCGGGTGCGACGGCCGCGTCGAGATCCTGCTGGAACCGATCGACCAGTCGCTTCGACCGGTCGTCGACGCCCAGGAACGCGGCGAGGACGTCGCCGTACTCACCGTTCTCGACAGCGACGACGAGTCGCTGGCCTGTGGCGACCGTGCGGTGGTTCGTCCGGGGGGCGGAGCCCAGGTCGTCGACGGGGATTCCCCTCCGGCGTGGGTGACCGAGGAGGCACTCGACCTCGCAACGAGGCTCGCAGAGCGGGACCGTGGGACGGCCCTCGAACTCGTTCGCGAGGGGCGGACGCTGGACCTGTTCGTCGACGGCGTCGCCGCCCCGCCGGAACTCCTCGTGCTCGGAACCGGACGCGACGTCCGCCCGGTCGTCCACCTGGCCAGCACCGCCGGCTTTCGGGTGACCGTCGTCGGATTCCGCGGCGCCCACGCGACCCCCGAACGATTTCCGGGAGCGGAGAGGGTCGTCTCGACGTCGCCGACGGACCTTGAGGACGCCTGTGACTTCGACGAGGAGACGTACGTCGTGGTGATGACGCACAACCTGGTGGACGACCGGCTGGCACTCGAGGCGGTGCTCGGGACGCCGGTGCCCTACGTCGGCCTGATGGGCCACCGGGACCGGTTCGAGGCGATTCTCGACGCCGTCGACGACGAGGACGCGCTCGCCGAGTCGGACCTGGACCGACTGCACACGCCGGTCGGTCTGGACCTCGGCGGCGGGTCGCCGTCTCAAATCGCCCTCGCCATCGTGGCCGAGGTTCTGGCCGTCCGCAACGACCGGGACCCGGTACACCTCTGCGAACGGTCCGGGCCGGTGCACGAACGGCTGTCCGCCGACACGACCGACGAGTGACGGCCCCTAACAGGAGGGGAGGCGAGGCTCGAACGGGAGGAGAGACGAGGCCTAACGCGTTTCGTCATCCGGTCGGGGTTCGGCTGGACTGTCCACCAGGTCCTCGGGCGTGTCGACGTCGCGCCTGACTCCCGGGTCTCGGGTCTCGACGACGACAGCGTCCCCGGATTCCAGCACCAGGTGACGGGCCCCCGAGTCGCCCGAGAGGGATTCGAGGGCGTCGAGGTACGCCGCGTCGAACAAGACCGGGTTCCCTCGCTCGCCGCGGTAACCGGCGGCGAGAATCGACCCCGCGCCCGACGCGTACGCGTCTACGAGCGCCTCGATCGAATCGGGTGTGACAAACGGCATGTCGCCGAGGGCCACGACGACCGAGTCCGGAGTCGCCCGCGCTCGGACCGCCCGGACGCCGGCACGGACCGACGTCGCCTGGCCCCGGGCGTACTGCTCGTTCGGGACCGTCTCGACGCCGAGCGACGAGACCGCCTCCCGGACCGCCTCGGACTGGTGTCCGACGACGACTACGACCGGGTCGAGACCGGCGAGGAGGAGCGGCCGCGTCGCGTGCAAGACGACAGGCTCCCCGTCGCGTTCGGCGAGGAGTTTGTTCGCGTCGCCGTACCGGGAACTGACGCCGGCGGCGAGGACGACGCCTGCGACGGTCACGCCGTCCGCATCTGGTCGAGGACGTGGCGGTTCGCACACGGGTATTCCCTCGTCGCGCTCTCGGCCGACACTCGGTTCGGTTCCGTCTCGCCACCGATCGGTCTCCCCCGTTCTACCGCTCCCGAACTCGCCACTTCCGAACCTACCGCTCCCGAACCCGGCGTGTTCAGCGCCCCCGGTCTCGGACCTGTCGGCGCTAGGCTCGTCGGTCATCGATTCGCCTTCCCGGGTCGGCATGTACCGGGTACCTGACGTTGTACGCGTATTGCTTTTCCGACGCCAGCGTCGCGCCCGTCACGACGGCACTGCCGGGTATCACTTGGCCACCGGAGTCGGGACAGACAGTCGGCAGGCCAGCTCCTCCGGCCGGTCGACTCTGGCACCCCGTGTAGAAGTGGGATTTTTGTGTCCCCCCGTCCCCGAACGCACATGGAATACACCGGGACGACGACCGTTCCCGCCGAGCGGACGACGGTCTGGCCCCGTCTCACCGACCCCGAACTGCTGACGTCGTGTATCGTGGGTGCCGAGGAGGTGACGCGCGTCTCCGACCGGACCTACGAGGGGGTCGTCCGGCAGTCCGTCGCGGGCGTCTCCGTCACGATGGCGGGCGAGGTGCACATCGAAGAGCTCCGACGCCCGGAGTGGCTCGCGTTCAGCGGGACCGGTTCGGACTCCCGGACCGCGAGTCGGATGGACGCCGACGTCGAGGTGAGCCTCCACGACCAGGGCGACTCGACGGATATGGAGTACACGGTCGGAGTGACGTTCGCGGGAAAACTGGCGACGTTGGGTTCGCGAGTGTTGCGGCGGCAGGTCAAGGCCAACGTCGAGACGTACTTCGAGAACCTCGCCGATCACGTCGGGGCGGACCGATGAGCGACCGTCGAACGGTCGGTCGGGACGCCGGGCGCAAAGACGCCCTGGCGAAAATCCGGGGCACCGCGCAGTACGCGACTGATATCGACCGGCCGGACCTCTTGCACGCCGGCGTAGTGCGCTCACAGCACCCCCACGCGACGGTAACCGCGGTTCGAACCGACGCCGCGGCGTCCGTGGAGGGCGTCGCCGCCGCCGTCACACGGAGCGACCTCCCGGGGTTCGACGACCGGGTCCGACACTACGGCGATGTCGTGGCGGCGGTCGCCGCCGAGAGTCGAGAGGCCGTCGAGGCCGCACTCGCCGCCGTCGAGTACGACCTCGACCCGCTGGCGTCGTTCCA
>JBEPXT010000058.1:0-20626 GCA_041641795.1 Salinigranum sp. | reverse complement strand
ATCTCCCTGTTGCAGGGGGAGTACCCGGGCCTCGAAGACCGACTCGCGGCCTTCCGCGACAAGATAAGCTTCCACCCGACGCTGATGAGCACCTCGGGCCACAACGCGCTCCAGTCGATGGACCGCTCGCCCGACGTTCTCATCGTCGAGGGGGCGATTCCGACGCGGGTGCCGAGCGCGGCGACGCTCGGCGTCGACGAGTTCGGGAACCGCATCCCCATCCTCGACTGGGTCATCACGCTCGCGGAGCGGGCAGACGTCGTCGTGGCAGTGGGGAGTTGCTCGGCGTTCGGCGGCCTCCCCGGGGCGGGTCGGACCGACCCGGACGAACCCGCGGCCAACCCCACCGGTGCCCGCGGCCTCCAGTTCGAGGGCGAGTCCCCGGGCGGCGTCTTCGGGCCCGACTTCGAGTCGGGGGCCGACCTCCCGGTCGTCAACGTCCCCGGGTGTCCGGCGCACCCGGACCACGTCCTGCTGACCCTGGCGTCGGTTCTCAACGGGCACGACCCGGACCTCGACGAGTACAACCGGCCGCTCCCGCTGTTCGGACCGCTCGTCCACGACGAGTGTTCGCTCCGCGAGGACTACGAGTCGCTCAACTTCGCCACGAAGCCCGGCGAGGAGGGCTGCCTGTACGACGTGGGTTGCTCGGGCGTCTACGCGTACTGCGACGACTCCAAGCGACTCCGCAATGGGGAGACGTCTATCTGCCGGGACATCGGGGCGCCCTGTATCGGCTGCGTCGAGCCCGGATTCTGGGACCGGTTCACGCCGTTCTACACGTCGGGTCAGAAGCGGTCGTCGGCGGGCGACCCGGAACCCATCACGGCGGCCCGGGGGATGCTCCCGAACCCGCAGATGACGGCGTTCGGCCTCCTGGTCAGCCTGCCCGCCCTGGTGTTCGCACTGCCCGTCGTGGCGGTGCTGACCGTGTTCAGCTACGCGATGCGGGCGCTGGGATTCCAGGCGCCGGCGGACGCGCGGAACTCCGAGAGCACGTGAGTGCTCTCTGCACCTAGGTTTCACCAATGCCAGAGATAGAAATCAACCCGACCACCCGAATCGAGGGTCATCACAGCACGACGCTCGACGTCCGGAACGGTCGCGTCCAGTCGGCGAAGAGTCACATGGAGATGTTCCGCGGCATCGAGAACCTGACGGTGGGCCGTCCACCGTCGGACGTGCCGCAGATAACGCAGATGGTCTGTGGGGTCTGTTTCACCTCGCACCGGCAGCTGTCGACCCTGGCCATCGAGGACGCCGCCAAGCGAGCGGGCGTGTTCGACGGCGTCCCGTACAACGCTCGGCTGCTCCAGAACATCATGGAGGGCATGTTCCTCCTGTGGAACCACACGGTCCACCTGTTCGCGCTGGCCGGTCCGGACTACAGCGACGCCATGGCCGACAGCGGCCGGACTCGCCTCGACCCGGGAACCGGCGCGGGGTACAACGCGGCGCTCACGAAACAGCGGAAACTCCTCCAGGCGTTCACCGAGTTCGGCGGGCGGGCCCCCCACCCGCTGACGTACGCGCCCGGGGGCGTGGCCGCGCGGCCTGACCGAGAGACGATACAGGACGTCCGCGAGCGCATGCGGGCCATCAGCGACTGGCTCGGCCCCACCGACGCCGTCCCGGAGGTCGTCGAGGCGGTCCGGAACCGCGAGGGCCCGCCCGAGCACGCCGAAGGGCTCTACGACGTCCTCAGCGTTCTCCTGACGGCCGACGACCTCGGGGCGGACGACTTCGGCGTCGGCCCCGGCCGGTTCTACGCGTCGGGGATGTTCTACGGCGAGGACGAGAACTCGCTGGTTCTCCCGCCGGGCATCGTCGAGGACGGGTCGCTCCGGCCGACGACCCGGACCGAACTCGTCAACGGCATCACCGAGGACACGACGCACTCGTGGTACACCGACGAGTCGGGCGGCAGTCCGCGGGAGGCGCCGCCCCCGGAGCCGATGCCGAACAAGGAGGACGCGTACTCCTGGGGGAAGGCGCCCCGGTTCAACGGCCGGACGATGGAGACGGGACCGCTCGCCCGCCTGATTGCCGCCGAGGAGGACCCGTTCCTGCTCCGGACGGAACTCGGCGGGGACCCGCGGAAGTCCAGCACCCTCAACCGCCTCATAGCGCGAGCCCAGGAGATACTGCTGGTCCGTGACATGCTGTTCGACTGGCTCGACCAGGTCGACCCGGACGGCCCGCTCCGGGCCGAGTGGACCGACAACTTCACCGGCGAGGGCGTCGGGTTCTGGGGGGCCTCGCGCGGGGCGCTCTCCCACTGGGTTCGCGTGGTCGACGGGTCGGTCGAGCAGTACCAGATCGTCCCGCCGACCCTCTGGAACCTCGGCCCGCGTGACGAGGTGGGGCAACCGAGCATCCTCGAGGAGGCCCTCGAAGGGATGCGCGTGCGGGACCTTGGCAACCCGGTCGACGTCATGCGCACGATTCGCTCGTTCGACCCGTGTCTCGGGTGTGCGGTCCACCTGCAGAGTCCCGGCGGGTCCAGCGAATTCCAGCTCGAACCCCCGGCACCGAGGCGGATGCCGTGACCGACGTCGTCGTCGGTGTGGGCAATCCCATCATGACCGATGATGGGGTCGGGAAGGCCGTCGTCGAGGCCCTCGAATCCGCCGGCGTGACCGGTCCGGACACGTTCCGGGCGGTTCACGCCGGCACGACGGCGTTCCTGGCCCTTGAGGCATTGAGCGGGGCGGACAGAGCAGTCGTCATCGACGCCGTGGACATCGACGCCGAACCAGGCTCGGTCCACCGCTTCCGGTTCGCGGACGGGTCGTTCGGAGACCACCCGGACGTGATGATGCACGACTTCTCGTTCGCCGAAGCGCTCACGACCGCGGCAGCCGCGTACGACCTGCCGGAGGACATCCTCCTCCTGGGGGTCGTCCCGGCGTCGCTCGAACCGGGCCTCGAACTGTCGCCGACCGTCGAGGACTGCCTGCCACGCGTCGTGGACGCGGTCCTCGCGGAGTTATTTAACCCCGGCGAGAGAACAGCAAAGGGAGAATCCATGCAAGGGACCTGGTACTGTGCCGACTGCGAGCGCGAAATCGACCAGTCACAGGTTGAGGTCCACGAGAAGCAGGGCCACGAGGTGAAGGGCAAGTTCCGCCCGGAGCGCCTGCTCGAACAGAGTCCGTGGGAGGTGGGAGACGAGGAGACGGCAAAGGACTGAGGTCGAAAACCACACCTGGTCTGCTGGGGACCACGTGACCCACTGCGGGGGTCTCTCGGGGGCCTCCGCACTCCCAGCGCGCGGCCCGGGCCCGCACCAGCCAACGGGTACCACCCGGGCCGCACCCCAGCCACGTCCGGCGGGTCGCCACGGGCGACCCCATCCGGACCTGGCCATCCATCCGACGCTGTCTGCGCCGGTCCGACTTCCAGCCAGTGGGGCCGGCACGGACGTCACCTACTCGCCGGGACGACGCGACGCCGCTGCGGTACCAGCGGCCCTCGCGGGCGACCCTGGCAGGCGGCGACGGGGGCCGTCACCCCCCGTGGGCATTGGAACACACCGTTCGCCGCTTTTCCGCGACGTCGTATCCGACCGACAGCGACGGGTGCGCCGGTTCACCGACCGACTTTCGATTCCGACCCGGACGCGCCCGCGGCGTCCGCCGACTCGCGTTATCACTCTCTGGCCGGACCGTCACTCCCGGGTCGACCCTCGGGAGACCGGTCCGCTCCAGGCCGAATCCCCGTCGAGGCCGCCCGTCTTGTAGACGCCCCGAGCGGTCGCCACCGTCGCGTCTGTCACGTCGGTGACGATCACGTCGGCCACGGCCACGCCCTGGCCGTGCTTGATGACCTCCGCCGTCGCCCGGAGGTCCCGCCGGGCGGGCGTCAGGTAGTCGATGCGCATGTCGACCGTCGGCGTCGGCGCCTCCTGGAGCGACATGACCGCCGCCCCGCCGACGGTGTCTGCCAGCGCGTAGGTGACGCCGCCGTGAGCGATCTCGCCCCCCGGGACAGACAGGTGCGCGTCCCGGAGTTCGAGTCGCCCTTCGGCCCGCCCGTCGGCCGCCGCGGTCAGTTCCATGCCCAGCAGTTCGGCGAACGGCATCGCGTTCATCGCCGCTTCCAGGTTCATACCCGCCGTTGGAGTCCCCGGCACAAACCGCGTTCGCCCGGCCGGGCGGCGGACGCCCCCGCGCGTTATCCGTTTTGATACTCGGCGAGGTAGAGTTATGGTCGTCAGCAGTCGTGGATTGACACATGTTAGATGCGCTCCGCGACCGAATGCGCGGGCTGCTGTCGGCGGGGGGGCGGACCCCCCGGACGGACGGCGGTGCTTCGGGCGGCGGGACAGACACCACGACCGCGACGGCGCGGGGGTTCGACCTCTCGCAGGTGCTCGACGGGGTCGGCGCGCCGATGTTCATGCTCGACGCGAATCACGAAATCGTGGCGTGGAACGGTCCGATAGCGTCACTCACCGCCGTCTCCGCGGCCGACGCCCTCGGGATGGCCCACGCGAGCGAGGCGTTCTACCCGGACGGCCGCCGGGCGAAGACGCTCGCGGACAAGGTGCTCGAAGCCCCCGAGTCTGCCGACCGCGAGTTCGGGCTGACGCGAGTCTCCGCCGACAGCCACCTCTACGAGGGCGAGTCGACGATGACCGACCGGACCGGCGTCGAACGCCACATCCGGTTCACGGCGATGCCGATCTACGAGGGCGACGAGGTGGTCGGCGCCGTCGAGACGGTCCACGACCGGACTGCGGCGGTCGAGGAACGACGGGCGACCTCGTCGCTCATCGGCGAACTCGACGGGACAATCCACCGCGTCGCCGACGGGCAACTGGACGCGCGCGCGGAGTTCTCGGGCGACCGGTCGGCGCTCGACGACGAACTGCTCGAAGTGGTCTCGGAGTTCAACGACATGGTCGCGCGCTTCGAGCGACTCACCGCCGACGTCGACGAGTCGGCCGGGTCGCTCGGCGCCGCCATCAGTCGGGCGTCCGAGGCCGCAGACGACATCGAACAGCGCGTCGTCCGCCAGCACGAACTGCTTGCGGAGGGGGCCGACGAGATGCAGAACCTCAGCGCGAGCATGGAGGAGATCGCGGCCACGTCCGACGAGGTGGCCTCGGCCGCCGAACAGGCCCGGTCGGCCGCCGACAACGGCCAGGACGCCGGGGAACGCGTCCACGAGGCCACGAACCGCGTCATCGACATCAGCGACGACCTGCTGGAGAGCGTCGCGGAGCTCACCGACCGGATGGACGCCATCGAGGAGGTAGTCGAGGTCATCGCGGAGGTCGCGGACCGGACGAATCTGCTGGCGCTCAACGCCAACATCGAGGCCGCGCGCGCGGGGGACGCCGGAGACGGCTTCTCCGTGGTCGCAGACGAGGTGAAGCAACTGGCCAACCAGACCCAGGAGCACACCGAGGAGATAGCCGCCAGCATCTCGGAGATTCAGGCGCAGGCCGACGACACCGTCGACGCCAGCGAGACCTCTCACGAGCAGATTCAGGTCGCCAGCGGGCAGATAGAGGGCGTCCTCGAAGCCCTCGAGGAAATCGTCGAGGCCGCCGACGGCGCCGCGGACGGCATCAGCGAGGTAGCGCGGGCCACCGACAGCCAGGCGGCGAACATCGAGGAGGTCACCGCGACCATCCAGACCGTCCAGGACCAGGCACAGGACACCCGGCGGGCGACCGAGGAGATAGCCGACGCGACCGACGAACAGACCGACACCATCGACGAACTGGTCGAGGGGGTGCAGAAACTCCGGGGCCAGGACGCGGGGTCGAGGACCGCTTCCCGCGGAACTCGCTCGGGCGCACTCACCGACGGCGGCCGCCCGCCCGCCGGAACCCGGTCGACCGCGGCTGGCTGGGAGTTCGGTCGGTCGGTCGACGCGCCGGAACGGACGGACGCCGACGACGAACAGTCGGGCTCGCACCACGGGTTCACGTTCGGCGACACGCGCCGGGCGGCTCGACGACGCGACCGGTAGCCTCCACGACTCGTCAGGCCCCGGTCGCTACGGGTCTCTCCGACCGGCAGCGCACACGATTCGTCAGGCCCCGGTCGCTACGGGTCTCTCCGACCGGCCCACGGGGAGACCCGTCACTCGGCCTCGATGGTACACCCGCCGGTGTACTCGATGCCCTCGATGGTATCGATGGGGTCGTCGCCGCAGGCCGGGCACGAGGGGTTCCGCTGGTAGGGAACCGTCTCGAAGGTGGTGTCTTTCGCGTCGTAGAACAGGAGTCGGCCGTGGAGCGGGTCCCCCACGTCCATCAGGAGCTTCGCCGCCTCAGTCGCCTGAATCGCACCGACGGTTCCCGGGAGGACGCCCAGGACGCCCGTGGTCGCACAGTCCGGCACGGTTCCCGGTTCGGGAGCCTCGGGAAACAGACACCGGTAGCACGGACCGCCCGGGAGCAGCGTGGTCGCCTGCCCCTCGAACTTGTAGACGGCGCCGTGGACGAGGGGGACGCCCAGTATCTGGCAGACGTCGTTGAGAACGTACCGCGTCGGGAAGTTGTCCGAGGCGTCGACCACCAGGTCGTAGTCCGCGACCAGCGCCGCTGCGTTCTCGGAGTCGACCCGCGTCTCCCGAGGTTCGACGGTCACGTCGGGGTTCAGGCGGCGGACGTAGGCCGCGGCGCTCTCGACTTTCGGCACGCCGACGTCCTCGTCGGCGTGGACTATCTGTCGCTGGAGGTTCGAGCGCTCGACGACGTCGTCGTCGACGATGCCGAGGGTTCCGACGCCCGCGGCCGCCAGGTACTGGACGACGGGTGACCCGAGACCCCCGGCACCGACCACCAGCACGCTGCTGTCCAGCAGCGCCTTCTGCCCCTCGGGGCCCACCTCGTCCATGATGATGTGCCGCGAGTACCGGTCGAGCTGGGTGGCGGTCAGAGCGAGTTCTGACATGGGAGTACGTTCGCAATCGGCGGGTAAAAGCACACGGACGGCAGTGCAGGGGCCGTCTGCCGAGCCCCGCCGTCGAGTGGCTGGTCGGACTATCCGACCGACGACGAATCGGCCGAGTGGCTGGAACTAAACGCGCCCGGATGCTACCCCTCCGGCATGGAACGCGCTCTCTCGGACGACGACTCCCCGCCGGAGGGGGCCTCGTCGTTTCTCCGTCCGTTCCTCGCCCTGTTCGCGTTCGGCGCGCTGGGCGTCCTCGGCCTCGCGGTCACGGTGTTCGTCGAGGTCCAGCGACTGCCGCCCGGAACGCCGCTCCCGTCTGCGTCCGTTCCCGTGGTCGTCGCGCTCTCGGTGCTCACGCCGACGCTGTTGCTCGTGGTCTCCGTGGCCGTCGGCGTCCTCCTCGCGCCGAAACTCGGGTTCCGGTCGCTACTCTCCGAGCGGGTGACCGCCGGTCGTTCCGTCTGGCCGGCCCTGCGGCCGCAACTGACAGACGCCCTGTTCGTCGGCGGGATTTTCACCGTCGTCGTGTTCGCCCTCGACGCGCTGTTCGCCCCCTTCATCCCGGCGTTCGCGACGCGTCCCACCAGCGTCGGGCCGCTCCTGGCGAGCCTGCCGATTCGCCTCCTCTACGGCGGCATCACCGAGGAACTGCTCCTCCGCTGGGGGTTCATGACGCTCGTGGCCTGGGTCGACTGGCGACTCACCGGCCGCGGCGACCTGTCGCCGGCGCTCGCGTGGACCGCTATCGTTCTCTCGGCGGTGGCTTTCGGGGTCGGTCACCTTCCGGTACTGGCCGCGAGTACGACACTCACGCCGGTGCTCGTCGTGCGGACGGTGCTGCTGAACGCGCTCGGCGGCGTCGGCTTCGGCTGGCTCTTCTGGCGCCGGAGCCTGGAAGCCGCGATGGTCGCCCACGCGACGTTCCACGTGGTGACCGTCGGCGTCACCGCTATCACCGTTGTCGCCCTGACCTGAGCGCCGCGGGCAGCGCGCCCGAATCCAGCGGCTCGTCGGCCCGAAAGACGAACCCCGAAAAACCTCGGTCCGCGCAGGTCGCGCGCCGGTTACTTGCCGCGTCGACGACCGCTGGTAATCGACGGCCGCACGTGCTCTGCGCCCTTCCCGCGGGACCTGAGGCCGCGGTTGCGCTTGCCGGCGTTGGTCAATCCGCGGAAGGCCCGTCCCTTGTGAGCGTCGTCGCAGATCCAGTTGAGGTCGTCGTCGTTCTGGATGGCCGGGTGCTCGGGGTCCAGGAGGATAATCTCGTGCCACTTCTGGGAGCCGTCCTCGCCGACCCAGTAGGAGTTCAGCACCCGCAGGTTGGGGTGCTTGCGCGCCGCGCGCTCCTCGGCGATGCGCTGGATGCTCTTGCGGCGCCCGATGCGGTTGACGCCCTGGCGCTTCGACCGGCGGCCGGCCGTGAAGCGCTGTTTTCGCGCACCGCCCTTGCGGACAGACACGCGGACCACGACGACGCCCTGCTTGGCCTTGTAGCCGAGTTCGCGGGCCTTGTCCAGGCGCGTTGGTCGCTCGATGCGCTCGATTGCGCCCTGCTTGCGCCACTCTTGCTTTCGCTGCCACTGCAACTCCGCGAGTTTCCCGTCGCCCGGGTTCCGCCAGGCGTCCTTGATGTGGGAGTAGAAGCTTCGTGCCATTGGTATCACCGTCGGGCGCTTGCGATTCAGCCGCCGGGGTCGGCCCCGGCGGCCACATTTCGTCCCGTCGAGACGGGTGCCCGCTGGTGGCCCGTCGCCAGCGAGTTGTGGGTGCTACCGCCGAAACGGGTTTAAGAACTTCGAATGCGGTCCGACCGCGCGGTGGAGTGGCACGGGCCTGCTCGCCATCTCCACCAGCCGAGTTACGAGGGAGACGTCGCCACAGCCTCGGATTATCCCCGGGACAATCGATTTGATATCGCGCTATTAGGTTTATCGCCGACCGAGCAGCGACGCCTCTCGACGAGTGATACCGGACCGAGAGGCCTCACGCGGCGTGGGAGCGAACGGACTCGAACTCCCCGCCGGCGACGCTCTGGACGACGCTTCCGAGGTCGACGTCGTCGGGAATCTCGCGGGGGTACTTGCGACGGAAGTACTGGAGCAGGTTCGACACGTCCCGTTCGAGCAGTTCGCGGGCGTTGTCGTGGTCGGTAGCGACGGCCTGTGGCCAGTCGAAGATGGTGACGCCGTTCTCGCTCACGGCGACGTTGTACTCGCTCATGTCGGCGTGGACGTAGCCCGCCTCGTACGCGGCCGCGAGCTCTCGCAACACCAGGTCGAGGACGCCCACCGCCTGCCCCGGGTCGAGTTTGGAGCGACCGAGTTCCACCCCGTCGAGTTTCTCCATCACGATGGCGTGGCGGTTCTGGTCGACCGGTCGTGGGACGGCCACGTCGGGGTAGAGGGCTTCGAGCACTTCGTACTCGCGTTCGGCGGCCTTTCGCGCGGTGTAGAGCCACGAGACGTGGTGGTGGTCGGCGGTGTACTCTCGCTCCCGGTCGACCCGCCGGAAGTTCGTGTACCCCTCGCGGTGGAACTTGAGGGCGAACGGCTTGTAGGACTGCACCTCCAGAACGTCGCTCTCCTTGCCGACGCCGAGGGGCGCGCCGACGCCCTCGACGGTATCGCGTTCCGCGAACGCGTGCAACGCGAGGGCGTCGTATCCCTCGGCAGTGAGTTTGTACCCCTCGTACTGGATGGTTTTCCGCTCGACCAGTTCGCGGGTCATACACCGGTCGAGACGATACTCGATCTCCTCGGGCGTCAACCCCGAGTACTCCGGGAGTTTGTCCCGGTTGACCCACTTGCTGAAGCGCATCCCGTGCTCGACGCCCGACAGGAGATAGAAGTCCTCGGGTTCGAGGTCGGCGACGACGCTCGCGACGTTCCGCACCATGACGATGGCTGAGGCGCCCGGCCGTATAAGGGCCGCGAGTCGCCCACGAATCGCGATAAACCGTATAATGCGATATAGAATCTTCCGGCGCCGGCCATCCGGTTCCAGGAGCGCGACCGAGCGCGTGTCCTCGCTGCGTCTGCTCCAGTGCGAGTTTCGGCACGCCTACAATCTCGGAACGGCTTTGTGGTATTAGGCCGACCTAAAAATATGGCAGGCGAGAAGCCGTTACGCGACTCACCGACTCGACGCGACGACCCGAATAACTGCGGGGCGGCCGTCGTCGGACAGCACGCTGATTTCGTCGCGCGTCCTGACGGGGGGGTCGTCGACGCGCAGCGACTTCTCGACTGCCGGCAGGTGGCACCCCCCACCGATGGGGGCGTCTGAGATGCCCACGACGATACCACGAGACGTGACCGTCGTCGGGGGCGGCGTGGCCGGTCGTTCTGCGGCGCTTTTCACCGCCCGCCACGGACTGGACACGCTCGTCCTCGACGCCGGCGAGTCTATCCTCCGGCGGAACGCTCACCTCGAAAACTACCCCGGCTTCCCGGCCGGCGTCAACGCCCGACTGTTTCTCGACCTGCTGGGCGAACAGGTCGAGAACGCGGGCGCACAGCGCCGCGACGGGAACGTCACCCGGGTCGGACGGGCAGACGACGCCGGTTTCGTCGTCGATACCGACGACGGCGAACGGTACCACAGCCAGTACGTCATCGCGGCGACGAAAAACGAGACCGACTACCTCGCCGACCTCGACGGCGTGGGTATCGTCGACCGCGGGAAGACGTTCGTCGATACCGACAGCCGCGGGCGGACCGGCGTCGACGGTCTGTACGCGGCGGGTCGGCTCGCAGAGAAGCCCCACCAGGCGGTCGTCTGTGCCGGCCACGGCGCGGAGGTCGCGCTCACGCTCCTCGAAGACGACGACAGGCCGTTCTACCACGACTGGGTCGCCCCCGAGGGATACTTCACCGACCGCGGGCGCGACCTCCCGCCCGGCTGTGAAGAGATTGACCGGGCAGAGCGCCGACGGCGCGAGGAGCAGTCTCTCGAACGCATGCGCGAGCGCTTCGCCGAACCCCATCCAGACGAGCAGCGCACCCACCCGAGCCTCCGAGACGACTGACTTTCCGGTCGGTCCCCGCGGCGTAGTCCCGCGTGGGCTCTCCGTCCAGCCGTCGCCGGCCCGGCCACTCCTCGTCCGACGCACTTCACGCGGCTCCCGCTCCGTCCCGAAATCGACATCGAATCGCAGCCTGACCGAACAGGCGTACTCGATTCCCCGGGCCGCGTCTGGCAAGAGCCGAAGCGTCTGGTCGACGCTCCTCGGACCGTCCCGGTGTCGTTGCGGGCGGCGAATCGATGGCGGCCCGGTGAGGTCAGGCATCCGGCGCAACCGATTTGGGACGCCTTCGCGTACTCCGTCCATGACCAGCGACGTCGCCAACCGCGAGTGGCGCCTCGTGCGCGAGGAAGCCCGGTCGGGACCGACGAACATGGCCCTCGACGAGATTGCGGCCGAAACGGCCGCCGCCGGGGGCCCGCGAACCGTCCGCGTCTACCGCTGGGAGCCGAGCACGCTCTCGCTGGGCTACCACCAGGACCCGGACAGCATCGACTGGGCGTTCTGCGACCGCGAGGGAATCGGCGTGACCCGGCGGCAGACCGGCGGGGGCGCCATCTACCACGACGCGCACGGCGACATCTCCTACTCCATCGTCGCCCCCGCCGCGGAACTTCCCGGGAACCTCGTGGACGCGTACCACCTGCTGTGTTCGCCGGTGCTCGACGCCTTCGACCGGATGGGAATCGCGGCCGACTACGTGGACGGCGAACGCCCGGCTATCTACGAACCGGCGTGCTACCTGCGGGGGCTCCACCCCGCACACGACATCGTCGCCGCGGGGCGGAAGATAAGCGGCAACGCCCAGTACCGCCGCCGGGACGCGGTCATCCAGCACGGGTCGCTCACCTACTCGGTCCGCGCGCAACGACACCTCGATGCGTTCGCCGGGCACGGCGTCGACGCCGAGACGTTCCGGGAGCGCGTCGTGGGAATCGACGAACTGGCCGACCTCGACCGGGCGGCGGCGGTTCGGGCGCTCGAAGACGCACTCGACGCGTTCACCGACGCCGACGAGGGGACGTGGACCGAGGACGAACTCTCGCGGGCGCGCGAGCGCGCGGAGCAGAAGTACGAAACCGACGAGTGGAACCGGCGTCGGGCGGACGCTCGCTGAGGGCAGGCCGGTTCGGTCTCGGACCGTGTCCCCGTCGAACCGGCCGGTTCCGAAGGCGCTTAGTCCCGGTACCTCTTCCCACCGGATATGCGAGTCGGTGCACACGTCTCGATAGCCGGTGGGGTCGACAACGCCGTCGAGAATCAGCGCGAAATCGGGGGCAACTGCGGGCAGATATTCACGCACTCGCCGCAGGTCTGGAAGCACACTGACATCACCGAGGAGCAAGCGGCCGCGTTCCGCGACGGAATCGACGAACACGGCCTGGAACCGTGGGTCATCCACTCGTCGTACCTGGTGAACCTCTGTACGCCGAAGGCGGACCTTCGTGAGAAGTCCATCGAGAGCCTGCAACGCGAGGTGGACGCCGCGGCGTCGCTCGGCATCGAGTACGTCAACGTCCACCTGGGCGCTCACACCGGGGCCGGCGTCGACGCCGGCCTGGACAACGCGGTGAGCGCACTGGATGAGTTGACGGTGCCCGACGAGGTGACGGTCCTCGTCGAGAGCGACGCGGGGTCGGGAACCAAACTCGGCGGTCAGTTCGAACACCTCGCGGCTGTGCTCGGCGAGAGCGGCCACGACCTGGGCGTGTGCCTGGACACGGCCCACACCTTCGCCGCGGGGTACGACCTCTCGACGCCCGCGGCCGTCGCGGAGACGGTCGACGAGTTCGACGACGTGGTCGGCCTGGAGCACCTGGCGTGCATCCACCTGAACGACTCGAAACACGCCTGTGGCACCAACAAGGACGAACACGCGCACGTCGGCGAGGGGGAAATCGGCGTCGACGGGATGCGGGCAATCGTCACGCACGCCGACCTGGGCGACCTCCCGTTCGTTCTGGAGACGCCCACCGAGGACGGGCGAGGGTTCGCGTGGAACGTCGACCGGGTCCACGAACTCCGGGCCGAGGGGTCAGAGGCGTGACTACTCCCACGACTGAAGCCGTGGGCTTTCTCCTCGAATCTCTGTACTTCCGATAGCTCGGGGCCGAGCGGTCGTCTCCGCCGGCCGACGCTCATCGACCGACTTTTCACTCGTTCCGGGCAACGAGGCCTGTGCGCAGGTTCACCCCCGAGTACCTCCGCCGGACCCGCGAGGGCATGTGGGACGACCGCTCGGCGCTCGACCCGCTCGGTCTCGAGCGGACGGACCGCGTCCTCGACGTCGGGTGCGGAACAGGCGAACTCACGCGAGTGCTCGCCGAGGAGTCCGACGCCGACGTCGTGGGTGTGGACGCCGACCCGCGACTCCTCCGGGTCGCCCGGGAGGAGACGGGGCTCCCGGTGGTCGCGGGCGACGCCGGCCGCCTCCCGTTCGAGGACGACGCCTTCGACCTGGTCGTCTGTCAGGCGCTCCTGGTGAACCTCCCGGACCCGGGTACGGTCGTCGAGGAGTTCGCCCGCGTGGCCGCCTCGCGCGTCGCCGCCGTCGAACCCGACAACAGCCAGGTCGGCCTCGAGTCGACCGTGGACCGAGAGGTCACTCTCGAACGACGGGCGCGCGAGGCCTACCTGGCGGGCGTCGACACCGACCCCTCGCTGGGCGCGGACGTGCGAAGGCTGCTAGAGCGGGCGGGGTTGCGCGACGTCACCACGCGGACGTACCACCACCGGAAGGTCGTCGAACCTCCCTACGACGAGGGCGAACTCGCGGACGCGACGCGAAAGGCCTCCGGTGCGGGACTGGCCGACCACGAGCGAGAACTGCGGCGGTCGCTGTCGGACGCGGAGTACGACGCGCTCCGCGGGGAGTGGCGCGCCATGGGTCGGGACGTGGTCGAACAGATGCAGGCCGGCGAGTACCGCCGGGCCGAGGTGGTCCCGTTCTACGTCACGGTCGGCACCCACTGAGAGGTCGAATCGAACCGCTCCCGGTGCGGCAGTTGATATGCGAAGCCGGCCCAGACGGGCCGTGACCTGACAGCCGTCGCGGGGTGAACACGGCGGGTGCCCGCGGGCGTCGTCGCGGGACCGGGACACTCCCGGGCGTGGCACACCACCTCGCGTCTCCCCGGCGGACCGCCCGTGCCACCTGTTCACCACCCTCGCCACCGGCCGGTTCGGACTCGGAACCCGCTCAGACCACGTCGCCCCGGACCGTCGTCCCGGTCTGTCGTGCGCGGTACTCGCGCATCGCGGCCGCCGCCTCCGCCGCCGTCTCCTCGTCGAGTTCGAGCATCTGGAGCGCCTCGGAGAGCGTCGGGAAGGGGAGTTCGCCGCCCCTGAGTTTCTCGAACATCTCCGTCGAGCGCTGCCCGTCGACCCAGAGGCAGACCCCTCGCGGGTCGAGAATCTGCTCGTACGCCTCCCGGGCGACCGCACCCTTCAGTCGCTGGGTGACGTTGTCGTCGAAACTGGCGTTGCACACCTCCAGGTGGATTGGCTCGTCCTCGCCCAGCAGGTGGGCGGCCAGACACTTCTCCGGGGCGGCGTAGCCGCTGTCGTTCGCCCGGAGGAATTCGGGGTACTGCTCGGCCCACTCGGCGGAGACGCTCCTGCCGACGCCCTTGACGCCGTGGGTCGCCCGGAAGCGCGCGTCCGGGTCGTCCGCCCCGCCGTCCGACCCGCCGCGCATGAGGATGTCCTTCGTGACGTAGACGTCCAGTCGCTCGATGGGGTCCAGTCCGAGTGCGACGTCGCCGTACACCCACACCTCGCGGACGGGGACGGGCATCGGGTCCGATTCGACCGTCTCGAGGATTCGTTCGACGCGGTCAAGCGCCTCGCTCCGTTCCATCGTCGGCGTTCGGGCGCGGACGGGCAAAACGGTTTCCGCCCGGGGCGAACCGAGTCCGGACCCGTCCCTCTGGACTCGGTGACTCGGCGGTAGTCGAAACCGTCATGCCCCCGTGTCGGCAAGGCGCGGGTGATGGAGTGCGACAAGTGCGGTCGGGACGCGGTGATGCACGCCGCCTACTCGGGGGCGCACCTCTGCGAGGACCACTTCACCGCCTCGGTCGAGAAGCGGGTCCGCCGGCGCATCCGGCGGGACGCCCTGCTGTCGGACGACGCCACGCCGGAGGACCCCGAGACGTGGGTCGTCGGTCTCTCCGGCGGCAAGGACAGCGTCGTGCTCACACACATCCTCCACCAGACGTTCGGCCGCGACCCGCGAGTCGAACTCGTGGCCCTGTCAATCCACGAGGGCATCGACGGCTACCGCGACGAGAGCCTCGACGCGTCGGTCGAACTCACCGACCGTCTCGACGTCAGACACGAGGTGGTCTCCTACGAGGAGGACCTGGGGGTCCGGATGGACGACGTCGCCGAGACGGACCCGATGGACATGTCGCCCTGCGCGTACTGCGGGGTCTTCCGCCGCGACCTGCTGGAGACCTACGCCTCGGACCTGGCGGCCGACAAACTACTCACCGGTCACAACCTCGACGACGAGGCACAGACCGCGCTGATGAACTTCCTGGAGGGCGACGTCGAACAGGTCGCGAAGCACTTCGACGCGAGTCTCGGCGGGTTCGACCGGCGCGCCGAGACCGACGAGTTCGTCCCGCGGGCGAAACCGCTCCGGGACGTCCCGGAGAAGGAAGTCGCCCTCTACGCCCACCTGGAGGACCTCCCGGCCCACGTCGCGGAGTGTCCTCACGCGAGCGAGGCCTACCGGGGGGAGATTCGGGACCTTCTGCACTCTCTCGAGGAGAACCACCCCGGCACCCGCCACTCGATTCTGGCGGGGTACGAGGAACTCGCCGCCCTCGCGGCCCGCGAGTACCGCGGCGACGACGAGGCGTCGTCGCTGGCCGACTGCGAGCGTTGCGGGTCGAAGACGACCGGCGACGTCTGCCGCAAGTGCCGTCTCGTGGAGGCTATCCAGAGCGTCTGACGCCGCCTCGCCGGCCGGCCTGGTGAACGCGGAGAACAGTCCGTCGGTCGCCGAGCGGTCGCTCGCGCGTCGTCGCCGTGTTGCAACCCGAGTGACGGCCCTGACTCGACGGCGCAGCCGTCACCGTACGGGCGTGGTCACTGACGGTTCGTAGTCGGGTCGATAGAAAAGGGTACGACGTCGAGTTACCGGATGACGTCCAGTCCGTTGTTCTTCTCGCGCTGGTCGTGCCCGCCGTCGTTCCACGCCTGGCCGTCCATCGACTGGGCGTTCTGCTTGGCATCGAAGTTCGCAGATTCGATGCTCTGGCGGGACTTGTCTGCCTGCTTCTGGGTCGTCGGGCCCAGGACCTGCGCGCTCTGGACGCCGGTCATGATGGCCATTACCCTGACCTTGCCCTTGTACTCGTCCTGGATGCGGGCGCCCCAGATGACGTTGGCGCTCGCCTCCAGCCGTTCGGTGATGTTGTTGGCGATGCCCTCGGCCTCCTTGAGCGTGAGGTCGGGGCCGCCGGTAATGTGGACCAGTCCGCCGGACGCGCCGCGGTAGTCCACGTCGAGGAGGGGGTGATTCATCGCGTCGTTCACCACTTCCTGCGTCTTGTTCTTGTCCTGGGTCTCCCCGACGAGCATCACCGCGACGCCGCCCTGGTTCATAATCGTGGACATGTCGGCGTAGTCCAGATTGATGAGCGAGGGCTGGGTGATGGTCTCGGAGATGCCCTTGACCGTCTCGGCGATGATCTGGTCCATCACCGAGAACGCTTTGCCGATTGGGAGATTCGGGACGTAATCGAGCAGCCGGTTGTTGTCGAGGACGATGATGGAGTCGGCCTCGTTCCGGAGCTTCTCGAGCCCTTCTTCGGCTTTGACCGTCCGGGCTCGCTCGACGTTGAACGGCGTGGAGACCATACCGACGACGATGGCGCCCTGTTCTTTGGCGATCTTGGAGACGACCGGCGCGGCGCCGGTTCCGGTACCGCCACCCATGCCCGCGGTCACGAACACGAGGTCGGCGTTCCCGAGAACCTCTTTGATGGTTCCCTGGGCCATCTCGGTGGCGCGCTCGCCCATCGAGGGGTCGCCGCCGGCGCCGAGCCCCTGCGTGAGCGACTTGCCGACGAGAATCTTCGTGTCGGCCTCGATCATCTTCAGGTGCTGCTTGTCGGTGTTGATAGCCACCGTCTCGGCACCGTCCACTCCGATGTTGTAGAGCCGGTTGATGGTGTTGTTCCCGGCGCCGCCCGCGCCGACGATGACGATTCGCGGGTCGCCGAAGTCGTCGGCGGCGTCGGACGCACTCCGCTGTTCGGCTTCTTCGTGCTCCATCGCCTCCCGGACAATATCTTGCATCGGCTTACACCTTCGCCCAGCTGCGTTTGTTCTTGGTCCGGGATTCGCGGGTCTCTGCTGACTGCTCGTTCAGCATGTCCCTGACGGCTGACCGGATCGCCTCGCTCCGGTTCGGGAACTCTCCCGTCTCGACCATTTGTTCGACCTCCTCGATTTGCTGTTTCGGAATCCGTAGTGTCACACGCTCCATATGCATTCCCCCGGTAAGACGGCGCGGACGTTCGCCCGTGATATCGTCTTGCACACCGAAACCGTCGGACGGCGTCGACCTGACGCCCGGAGTTCGGCGCTGTAAGACACCCGTCTTACGCGACTGTATGAACAGACTGATAGGTTAAAAAGGTAACGGCGGTTGTCTTACAAACCGCCGAAACGTCCGTATACGGGCGTTTCAGTTCGTTTACGCGTTGTCCAACACGTCTGCCGCCGGCGTCCGACGTCCGCAACTGGGGCAGAACGCCCAGTCCGAGCGTATCTCGTCGCCGCACTCACAGAACACCCTGTGAGACGCCTTTCCGCCGCAGTTCGGGCAGTAGACGTGCTCGGGGTCGACCGCCTCGCCGCACTTGTTGCAGGTGCGCTCGCGGGACGCTCCCGCGTCCTCCGGCGTCGATTGCGTCTTACGCCCGGCCCCGGAACTGGCGTTTACGCCCGGCTCGCCCGCATCTACGGACTGGCTCTCGGCATCGACGCTCGCTCCCGAAACTGGGTCCAGGGAGATGTTGACGTTCACGTCCCGGGCTCCCCCGGCGCCGCGCCGGTCGAGGTGGGCGTCCAGCCGGTCCGCGATGAGGTCGTCGATGCGCTCGGAGACGGCCGAGTCGAGACTCGACTCCGTGTGGTCCGGGGACGGGTCCTCGGGTTCACGCTCCGCCCTGTCGAGGTAGGTGCGGAGTGCCTCTCGCATCACCTCGCTCTTGGAGGAGTCCAGGGCCTCCAGCCGACGGACGAGGTCGTCGTCGGCGCGGAACGTGATTTTGCTCATCGATTGTGAGGTCTGTTCGCAGCTATTTATTCTTTTACGCGATGTCTGACACGCGTCAGTCTTCGAAACGTTCCTGGGGCGCGACGGAACCGCGCCGGTTCGGCGTCCCCGGCAACCGGCCGACCGACTGCCGCCTCGCGTGGACTTACAGGGCCGGCGGGCGAAGCGCGGAGCATGAACCGACGCGAACTCGGCTCGACCGGTTTCGAGGTCACGGAAATCGGACTCGGCACGTGGGAGATCGGCTCGGACTGGGGAGCAGTCCCCGAGGCGGACGCCCGCGCGGTGCTGGAAGCGGCACTCGACGCCGGAATCGACTTCCTCGACACCGCCGACGTCTACGGCGACGGGCGCAGCGAGCAGTTCATCGGCGAGGTGCTGGACGAACACGGGGTCGACGACGTCGTCGTGGCGACGAAGGCGGGGCGCCGCCTCGACCCGCACGTCCCCGAGGGGTACTCGCGGGAGAACCTGGCGCGGTTCGTCGACAGGAGCCGCGAGAACCTGGGCGTCGACTCGCTCGACCTCCTCCAGTTACACTGTCCGCCGACCGAGGTGTACTACCAGCCGGAGACGTTCGAGGCCCTCGACGCGCTCCGGAGCGAGGGGCGAATCGACCACTACGGCGTCAGCGTCGAGAAGGTCGAGGAGGGGCTGAAAGCCGTCGAGTACCCCGGCGTCGAGACGGTGCAGATAATCTTCAACCCGTTCCGACAGCGCCCCGCGGAGCTGTTTTTCCGCGAGGCGGCCCGCCGCGACGTCGGGGTCATCGTCCGCGTCCCCCTCGCCTCGGGCCTGCTGACCGGGGCGCTCTCGGCGGACGACACGTTCCCCGAGGACGACCACCGCAACTACAACCGCGAGGGCGAGGCGTTCGACGTGGGCGAGACGTTCGCCGGCGTCCCCTTCGAGACGGGCGTCCGGGCCGCAGCGGAACTCGAACCGGCCGTCCCCGAGGGGGCGTCGCTCGCGCAGTTCACCCTCCGGTGGATACTCCAGTTCGACGCCGTGAGCACCGTGATTCCGGGCACCACCAACCCGGCGCACGTCTCGGACAACGTCGCCGCGGCGGACCTCCCCGCGCCGGACGAGGCGGCCAACGAACTCGTCGACTCGGTGTACGACGAGTACGTACGCGAACACGTCCACCACCGCTGGTAAATCAGTCCATCCCGGTTCGTACGAATCGCTGCGGGTGAATCGATTCCGCCGGCTCGACTGGTCCGGCCTCGCATTCCCACGTTCGACCCGGCGGCCCTAGCCAGCGTCGTCCGGTAACCTGAATTATTTTTTCCCGGGATACGATACGTGTTCACATGGCGCTCGACAGCGACGTCCAGGCTCGCGCCGCCGCGCGCCAGCGTGAGCGCGCGGCGACCGTCGAACGGGTTCTCGAAGCGACGGAATCGCTCCTCGGCGACGGGAAGTTCCCGACCCGGCGAGAGGAAGTCGCCGGCGTGTACGGGGACGGCCCGGCGGACCTCGTCAACGAGACGGAGTCGCCGGGCGACGCGTTCGACCGCCTCCGAGAGCAGTTCGGGTCCGTCCGGCGGGCCCGCGAGGCACTCTCCGAGGACAGCCCGGACCGCAGACGCGACGTCGGGACGCTCTCCGGGAGCGCTCGCGGCGACGGAACGCCGTGACCAGTACGTTCAAGTAGCGATTCGCCGACCCACCAGCGTGGCAGTCTCGTTCGACCATTTCGGGACGCTCGTCGTCGTGACCCGCCCGGACGACCCCGCGGCGGCAGTCGCCAGGGAACTCCGGGCCCGCGACGTCGACGTCCCGGCGGACTGGGGCACGGCGTACGCCGAATCGCACGTCGACGCCCCCGCGGGCGCGGAAGTACCGCTCCCCGCCCACGTCCACGCCGCGCTTCGGAGTCGGGGAAGCGACCCGCCAGGGTCGGCTGTCCGCCGGGCCGTGGTCGCGGCGTTCGACCCGTCGGTCGAGACGGTCGACGGCGCCGCCGAGGCGGTGGCGGCCGCCCGCGAGCGCGGTCCCGTGGGTCTCCTCTCGAACTGTAGCGTTCCGGAACTCGTCCCGCGAACGCTCGTCCGCTCGGCGTTCGACCGGGACGACTTCGACGCCGTCGTGACCAGCGTGGCCTGCGGGTGGCGAAAGCCGGACGAGCGCGCGTTCAGGGCGGTGAGCGACGCCCTCGGCGCGGACCCGTCCGCGCTCGTCCACGTCGGCGACGACCCGGAGACGGACGGGGGCGTCGCGTCGGTCGGCGGAACCTTCGTCGACGTGACCCGGACGCCCCTGACGGCGTTCCCCGGGTGGCTCGCGGCCCGAACCGACGGGGAGGGTCCCGGGTGACGCTGGCGACGACCGGCGCGGTGGTCGCCGCCGGCCTGCTGGACCGCCTGTACCCCGAACCGCCGA